>JAZODZ010000562.1:0-10886 GCA_045597285.1 Myxococcota bacterium | reverse complement strand
CATTCCGCAGTACCGCTGTTGAGGAAGTTGGTCAGCGTCAGGCTGAAATTCGATCCCGTCGCATTGCGTTCGGCGTGGAAGAGTTTCATTTCGTAAATGCCGCCATCATAGACGTTAAAGGATTTGTCGCAAGTCACCACGGAAACGGAATTGTCTTCGTTTTGAAATTCGCATTTTTCCGCTTTAAGCGTTCCCGTGCCCGTTTGCACGCCGTGAAGGCCACCGAGATCGACGAACAGGTGTCCGTTCAGGAAGACCCAAAGGTCGTCGTCGCCGCTGAAAGTAAGCGATTCGCCGCCCTTGTATTGAAAATACGTGCTGACTTCGGACGTGAAGCTGTAATTTTTGGGCTCCTGACCGTGTGTGGGGCCGAACCCGGTCGTTCCGAGCGGCAGGAAGTAATCCTGTAACGAGGAACTTGGCGTATATCCGGTAAAGAAAGGCTTTCCGTCGGCCTGGATATTGGGTGCACCGTTGAGCGTCGGCGTGTAGCTTGTAAAGTAGTATTTCGAGTCGCCGGTGCGCCATAAATAGAGTCTGTGCTTGACTTCCTTGTTAATGCCCGGCGTGTTCCGATACCACATCGCATATTCTGCACGGCTACTAAAGCACTTCCCGAACCCGTCATTTTTGAGCACGGGTTTGCCCTCGGTATCGAGGTCGGGCAGAACGTAGCCCGTGGATGCGCATCCAGTCTGGCTGTCAAAGTCCGTGATCGTCGTGTTGACACGGCTTTGAGTCCAGTGCGTGTCGGGATATTTAGCGATGAGTTCCGCCGTGATAAAGCCGTCCGTCGTGCCGCAGTTTGCCACCGTGTCGCGTCCCGTGCTTCGGAAATCGCGATAAGTTACGGGCAGGCTGATAAATTCCGGATTGGCCGAAAAACTAAATTCCGTGCATTGGAACCCGGTTTCCAGCTTGCACTCCGAGGAACACCCATCGCCATTGATCAGATTTCCGTCGTCGCATTCTTCGGCGATGGACTTGTCGAGCATCCACATCGTCACGCCGTCGCCGCAAAGCGGCTTGCAACTGCCATTTTTGCATTCAATGCCGGTTTCTGACTTGCAGCTGGGAGAACAGCCGTCGGCGGCTTTGTGGTTTCCGTCGTCGCATTCTTCGCCGACGTCGAGAACGCCATCGCCACAAATGCCTTCTGAGCAGTTTTTGCCGTCTTTATCGCAATGCCATCCGTCGAAAATCCGGCATTTATTGGAACATCCGGAACCGGAACCGTTGGCGTTCTTGCCGAGATCGCATTGTTCATAGCCGGTATATCCATCCGGGACGGCGATCGTACCGTCGCCGCATTCGGTTGCGATACACTCGCCACCGGCGGTTTTACAGGCATATCCCGCCTCGATGGTGCATGTGTCAGAGCAGCCATCGTCCGCTGCCGGGGCACCGGACGAAACGACGTCGTTGTCGCACTCCTCGCCGACTTGTGTCACGCCATCGCCGCATCGGCCTTGTTTGCATTGATTGTTTTCACACAGATAACCGGATTCGACGATACAACGCCACGAGCAGCCGTCGCCGTTGTTCGTGTTTCCGTCATCGCATTCCTCCGTTCCTGCTTTGATTCCGTCACCGCAGGCCTTGGCAATACACGGTGTACCTGGCGTTAAACATATCCAACCAGGTTCGACGGCACCGTGTTCGCTACAACCGTCTCCCGAAATGACATTGCCGTCATCGCAGATTTCACCGGCTTCGGCGTCTATGACGCCATTGCCCATCGATGAATGACAAATGCTTTTGCCGTTTTCGTCGATCGAGCAGAGATATCCCTTTTCGATGAGACATGACGCCGAACAGCCGTCGCCAGAAAGGCGGTTTCCATCGTCGCACGTTTCGTTTTCGTTCAGGATTTCATTGCCGCATGGAATTGCCACACATACCGATTTTCCATCGTCATTTTTGCAAGCATAATTCTTTTCGACCTGGCAATCGGCAGAACAGCCGTCGTCGTCGACAGTACCGCCGTCATCACAGCCTTCTTCCTTGGAAACATGCCCGTCTCCGCAGTAATTCACCCTTTTGCAATCCGTCGTGCAGCCGTTGTACTGATCTGCCGTGCCAGCCGTGCCAGCATCGCATTCTTCTCCATTTTTCTTGTCGATTTCGTCGAGACGTGAGTCACCGCAATAATGGGCGAACTGGCAGTTTGTTGCGCAATCGCCTGCATAACCGTAATCGACATTGTACTCGCCTTCATCGCAGGCTTCGCCTTCGTTAATTTCTTCGTTGCCGCAAAATGTGTTGTCGGCACAAGGCTCGCCGGGAATCGGGCATTTCCAGCCATCTTCGATGGTACATTCCTTGGAACAGCCGTCGCCGTCTTTCTCGTTGCCGTCGTCGCATTCCTCGTCATTATTGAGTTTTTTGTCGCCACAGCGAGCAATTTCGGTACATTTTCCGCCCGTCGAGGGACATTCCCAGCCGTCTTCGAGCTTGCATTGCTTTGAGCAGCCGTCGCCGTCGTTCTCGTTGCCGTCATCACATTCTTCGCCGTTGTCGACGAGTTTGTTGCCGCACTTTGCACTGGGTGTGGGCGGAGGCTCTTCGATTTTTGTGCATTTCCCGCCGGTTTTCGGGCAGTTCCAGCCATCTTCGGCCTTGCATGACACAGAACACCCATCTCCGCCTTCGTTATTGCCATCGTCGCAATTTTCACCGTCTTCAACGGTTCCGTTGCCGCAAATTTGCTCGTGTTCTATCGGGTCTGGATTGACTGGGCCCTCGGGCGTGGAGTTGTCCTCACCGCAACTGATCATCGTCAGCATGGCAATGGCGAGACTGAAAACAAATATTTTCTTCTTCATGGAATTCTCTCAGAAAAATCACCCCCTTTCCCGACGGGAGAAGGGGGTAGGGGGGAGGCCAACAACAAGATGGGGCTAAATGTTCAGTTGATTTCCGGATGGCATGAACTGCCACACGATACCTTGTTGTTGGGATCTTTGGGATCGCAGGTTTCGCCGTATTCAGTCTGAACGATACCGTCGCCACAGCGAGGCGCCAACTCTTTGCATCCAGGCATGCAGCCGCCATACGAACCGTCGTTGATACCGTCGTCGCAGACTTCGTGCGGTTCATCGACGATTCCATCGCCGCAGTAAGGCGGCTTATACGTGCAGCCGAGACCGCATCCGCCGTAAGAACCGTCGTTCTTGCCGTCGTCACAAACTTCACCGAGGAACTCCGACACGATGCCGTCACCGCAATACGGGGCCTTGCAACTCGTTGTACACATGTCCTCGTTTGACAGGTTTCCGTCGTCACATTCCTCGCCATTGTTCGAATCGACAATGCCGTCGCCACATCCGGACAGCTTGCAGTTCAGACATGTCTTGCCGTTGTCCTCTGCTTTAGCAAACTGACAGACATTATCCTTGCAATCGCAGGCTTCGCCTGCGTCAATCGAACCGTTATTGCAGTGTGGATTCTGGCACGAAGTGTTGCATCCTGCCGCTTCTTCCGCTGCGTTGTACGTACATCCTTCGAGCGCGGTTTCTTTGCAAAGATGACCGGCGTCACAGACCTCGCCTTGCTCGACTTTTCCGTTGCCACACGTGGGCGTCAGCTTGCAGTTCACGCAACCGAGTATTTTGGCGTAATCATCGGCCACATGGCCGCCGCCGTTATCGCATTGCTCGTCGCCACGAACCAGTCCATCGCCGCACACGGAATCGCATGAACTCTTGCCCATCGGAACAAACCCGGCGAGCGAAAGCCGGAACGAGGAACCGCCCGTGCAGCGTTCCGCGTGGAACATGTTGAGCGAGTAGATGCCGCCGGGATACATGTGAAATCTATCGGCTGCCGTCTGCGTATCAAGTGTGATGCTGCGGTTCCATTGCGGATGAATGCCGCCGACATCGACGCCGAGCCGGTTGTTGAAGAAGACCCACACATCGTCGTCGCCGTTAAAGATCAGCTTTTCGCCGCCGCTATATTTGAAATACGTCTGGAATTCTGACGAGAACTCGCCATTGGACGAACCATTGGATGCGCCGTTTCCGTAGCCCAGCCCGTTGATGGGATAGAAAGAGTCATTCTGATAGCAGAACGTACCGGGCGCCTTGATCGAGGCTTCACACGCATTTTCGGTGAGCGTGATCGTGGAATCTATGCGTCGGTTAATGCCGGGGACGTCTTTGTACCACCATTTGAAAACATCGTTGCACGTGTACAGCCAGATGCACTTGGAGCCGTCGGTGCCGTCGTAAGCGCCTTCACCGGCTTTGTTCGTCACTGCAGCCGCAATGGCATCGTGGGTATTCAGCGCAGGTTTTCCGTCTGTGTCGAGCATCGGCTTGACGGCATCAAGGCAGTGTGAATCCGGGCAATACGAGTAAAAGTCGGGGCTCGGACGACCGACCTGGACGGCATAGTTCCCGCCGGTCGAATATCGATACTGGCCCGCGCCCGGCTTGCACGATGCTGGAAGGCTGTCATAGAGTGCCTGCGAAACGTAACCATCCCCTGAACCGGTGTTGCCGGTATAACGGATAAAATCTCGATAAACAATGGGGAGCGTGATCGACCCCTGAACCAGGGTGACGCTGTTTGCCTGGCATTGGAATCCGTCTTCGGCTTTGCATTGCGATGAACAGCCGTCGCCGGAAATGAGGTTTCCGTCGTCGCAGTCTTCCAGGCCTTCGATGACGAGACCGTCGCCGCATGTTGGCTTGCAACCGTTCTCGTTGCAATCGTAAATCGGTTCGATTTCGCAGAACGGGCTGCAACCGTCGCCCGCGACTTCGTTACCGTCATCGCATCCTTCTTCCGTTTCGACAATCTTGTTGCCGCAGTAGCCTTTAACGCAGTTTTTGCCGTTCGAATCGCAAAGGCAGTGGGGCTGAATGAGGCAGCCCACGCAACATTCAGAGGTTTCCTCGCATTTTTCGGCACCTTCCAGAATGCCGTTTCCGCAGGACGCATCGTTTGTGCATGGCTGTCCCGGAGTTTCGCATTTCCATCCCATGACGATTTGGCAGTGGTAGCATCCTTCGTCCTGGTTGGATTTGTCGGCACCCACGTCACAAGTTTCATCGCCTGTCACGATTCCGTCGCCGCACACGTCCAATGCGCATGGCTGTCCCGGCGTGTTGCAGTGATAGTGTTGCTCGCGTTTGCACATCTTGGAACACCCGTCGCCCGATATGTCATTGGCGTCGTCGCATTCTTCTGTGCCGGCCCTCACGCCGTCGCCGCAAGTCTTGGCGTAGCAGTTCGATGCTCCCGATTCCATGGTTTCGCAGATATAGCCGGGTTCCACTTTGCCGTTGCTGGAACAGCCGTCCCCCGAGTTCTGATTTCCGTCGTCGCATTCCTCGCCATTGTTAATGACGCCGTCGCCGACAGTCGACGTACACACGGATTTGCCGTTGCCATCCGGCGTGCAGGTGTACGCTTTTTCGGTGTGACACGATGCAGAACAGCCGTCACCTGAAATGCGGTTGCCATCGTCACACGTTTCGTTTTCGTCGACTTTTCCGTTGCCACACTTGATCGCAATGCACACGGACTTTCCATCGACGTATTTGCAAATGTAATTCGGTTCCTGATGGCATGTATCGGAACAGCCGTCGCCCGGAACGTCGTTGCCATCATCGCAATTCTCGTCTGGCGAAAAAATGACGCTGTCGCCACAGACGTTCACGATGTGACAGTCCGATGTGCAGCCGTTGTATTTGGATGATGTATCCGAGCCGTCATCGCATTCTTCGCCATTTTCCTTGTCGACTGTATTCAGATATCCGTCGCCACAGTAATGGGCATAGATGCAGTTTGTGCCGCAATAGCCGTCGCCATAGTCGACGTTGTCACTGCCGTCATCGCATTCTTCGCCATCGTCGAGATCGCCGTTGCCGCACTTATCAGAAGCACACGGCTGTCCGGCAATTGGGCATTTCCAACCAGTTTCGAGCTGGCAGTCGGATGAACATCCATCGTCCGAATCGACGTTTCCGTCATCGCACTGTTCGTTTTTATCCACCTTGCCGTCGCCGCATCGGGGTTCCGGCGTGCACGCCCCGCCTTTGGGAGGGCATTCCCAGCCTTCCTCTTTCTTGCATTCATCCGTGCAACCGTCGCCGTTTTTCGTGTTTCCATCGTCACAGGTCTCGTCTTTCTCGACCTTCTTGTTGCCACATACGGCTTTTTCTTCATACGGTTCATCGAGCTGTTCGCATTTCTGGCCCGCCTTGGGACATGTCCAGCCATCTTCGACGACGCAGTGAGAAGAACATCCGTCGCCGCTTTTGAGGTTCCCATCGTCGCATTTTTCAAGGTCTTCAAGCCTGCCGTTTCCACATGCTGGAATGACATCCGAGGTGTCGTCGCCGCAACCGGCCAGTAATGTCAGGACTGCAGCCATGCTGAACAGGATAAATCTTTTTTTCATGTCATTGTCTCCGAAAAATAAACATCGGCATCCACCGAATAAACTACATTACAATAGCACATAATTGCGCAATTCTTAAGGTCACGGTGCACAAATATCGTTGATTTTTATCCATTTTGGGGGTTGCACGCCTATTGACATACGGCGTGCTTCGCATGGCTATTTCGCGTTGCTCAATACGCCATGCGCAAATTTAGAGGGTGCGCCCGTCGTATTGGCTGTCAATTTATATCAATAGAAATAATGTTATGAATGAATATATTTGTATTAACGGAATGCTCCTCTGCCAATAGACGGGCGAAGCGCCGCGTATGCAATAGCGGCGCAACCACCAAATATCATAATAAAATTATGATTTTCGGATGCGTTCATCGAGGAGATGGGACGGCACGGCGTTGTGCAGCGCCCGCATGAGGCTTCCGCGGGCATTTGGATTTTTCTTTTCGAGTTCGTCGAGAAGGCGCTTCGTCTCATACCGCTCACCTGACTGGCCACGGGTGCAGAAAGTCTGCTCCGAGATAGGAATTTCAAGGTATTGCGACGCTTCGATGAGGAGTGCTTCGGGGACGTAGAGCATCGGACGGATAATTGTGTTGACGCCGTTGTCGGCCAAAAGGCGCGGCGGCATCGACTTGAGCTGGCCATTGTAGAGCGCGTTCATCAAAAAAGTTTCGATGGCATCGTCGCGGTGATGTCCAAGCGCGACTTTGTTATAATTATTCTTTGTTGCCTGCGTATATATAATGCCGCGTCGAAGGCGTGAACAAAGCCCGCACGGCGAATCGCCGGGAGCCACTTTCAGACGCAGGATTTTTGCCGTTTCGAGATCTTCGTGCCAGACGTGAAAGCCTTGTTCGGCAATCAGTTTTAACGCATTTTGGGCCGGAAAATCCGGCGCGGACTGGTTGAGATGAAAAATGCCGATGTCAAATGTGAACGGCACAATCCGCCGAATGCTGTCCAGCAGATGAATGAGCAGCAGCGAGTCTTTTCCGCCGGAAAATGCAACCATAATGCGGTCATTCGGCTCGATGAGATTCCAAGCGATGGAACATTGCGACACATGCCGTGTCAGCTTTTTTTGTAGCGGTACTGGAAGTTTGGCTATCATGGTTTATATCGTATGAATAATATAAAAGCCGCAACGATGTGCGGCTCTTATAGTTATAGAAATTATATATTATTTGCCTTTTTTGACAATTTTGGGTTTGAGCAGAACGTTGCCGTCGACGACATGAACCTGGAATGTAACATTCTCGCAATGGTACTGCGTCTTGATTTTTTCGGCATTTCGCTGCAACCTGCGCAGGAATGTGTCGAAATCCATCGGAGAGGTAATGTTATTTTCTTTGCGAAGCCGCATATATTCTTCATAAATGGGCTTGGCTTCTTCGACGTCTGCGGCATTCTTGAGTTTGTCTTTCTCTTCCTGTGCAAGCGCGGCATCGGCCTTGTTATTGGCTTCGTCGGTGAAGTCCATCAGAACATCCCATTCCTCTTCCGTTTCTTCTTCTTCGGTCTGTACCGGCTGAATGACGTATTGGCCGAGGGCGTCGGCCTTTTCATCCATAAAGAGCGCCAGCGCATTGGGATCGATTGGCTCGCCTTTGGACATGGATGTCGCAAATGCCTGCTTGATAAAGGCGAGTTTCTTGAGATGTCCCGCGATGAGCATGAGCATGAATATGAGGCCGAGGAATAACGTGATGGCGCCCGCGATCAATACTTTTGTATTAAATGCCTTCTGCTTGGCGTTCGCGGCCTTGGAACTGGCCATGATGTAGATATCGGTTTTATGCGATTCATCCCAGGCCCAGGGGGTACGGCGAACGGAAACGCTCTCGTTGTCGTAATTGCCGGCATAGACTCGGTTATAGAGAAGGTTGTCGAAAGACTGGGTTGCGCCGCCGTCGTTCGATGCATTGGAGAGCGTCTGGAAGCCGGTTTTCTTCAGGATAGTCTCGGTCTCAGTTGAATCCGCAAAGAGATAGTTCTGAGATTTGTCGCCGTCGGCCGTTTTGCCAGTATAGACGAGACTGAGTTTGACAAACGGCGGCATGGCCTTGGAGAATGACGATAGCAGATTTTTGGACAGCTCGTATCCGACGACGACCGTCCCGATTTGGTTGCCATCCCGCATGACGGGAGAGGCAACGACGAGATACATCGCACTTCCCCATGTGAAATGCCCGAATTTGGCGGTTGATGTCTCGCTGACTTCATTCAGGATTGGAATGTCGTATTTGAGGGATTTTGCGAGCTGTTTGCCTTCGTTGCCCTCGGCGATGTTGATGTTTGAAATTTTGCCGTCTTTGAACGGAACGGTCGCAAAGGCAATGACGAGATCGGGAACTTTTTTCCACCAGTTGATTTCAGGCGTCAGCGTCGTGGCGCTGGCAGACGGAACCTTCAGCGATTCGCTTGTCGAAGCAGCCGAAATCTCGGTTTTTCGCTGTGCCTTCCAACTGATGAGCTTGTCGAAAACTTTTTTGTTCCAGTTGGAACCCATGTTCTTTTTGAGGTCTTCGGGCGAGGCCGACATCAGTTTGTCGTGAAGGGCACCAAGTTCTGAGACGAGCTCTTTGTCCGTCGATAGCGTTATTGCCTGTAAATTGAGGCTATTTTCTGCATTGAGAAGCTTGTCGTGCAAGGTGTCGTTGAGCCTTTCGTACTCGCTTTCAATCGTGTCATTGGTCAGTGGTGAGGTCGTTCCGGAGAGGAAAATCACTGAACCGGTAAGGGCAGCAATGAGGAGAGTCAAGAGTACTGCCGATTTTATTCTTATCATGTTAAAACTCCAAAAAATGCGGCACCATTTGCCGCAAATCAACTAACATCGCATAAAATTGCTTAAAATTAAAGAATAATTTTGATTATTTGCTACACCCTTGAGCCATAATCTTTATATGTTAAATATATAATATAATTAATTAAGACTTATATTATTCGGCAGAAGTAGTTAGAACATCATTAATTTGGTTGAGCAATGATATGAATTGCTGGGGCAGTTCAGCCTTCTTCTCCAGCATTTTAACGCTTTTCCGGCCATTTTCCTTGTAACTGATATTAAAGATATCCATGCTTTGGAGTTTTTGCATCGCATGACTGAGGAAAACTTTTGAACACGCTTCCGGGAGTATTTCACGTGCAGCGACTTTTTGTTTCGATTCGGCGAGCAACGTATCGATATATCGGGGTTCCTCGAAACCGCCGGTGGCAGAAACCAATGCATTGCAAACGGTTCGATAACTTTGGACATGCGGCAGGATACAAAGTGCCAGCTTCCTCAAAGCCGGCAATGCCTGGTCTGCCGGTTTCAGAATGGCGCCTGTTTCGGCAATCCAGAACCTGTTCCGGAAACTATCGAGCGTATGTGTAAACCGCTCCGTCGTGTTGACCGCAGAAAACTCAATCGAGAAAAGTTTGGCAATCGCTTCAAAACGGCTGGCCACATTGGTTTTGCATCGATCCGCTTCGGGCAAAGACAGCATCGCGCATGAAAAATAGATGTCATCAATGAGTGGATAGAGCAGGATATTCTTATAGAACGCCATCTGCAACCGGCTGGAATCGTCGACTTTGACGGTGTAATTGTCGGCTTGTTTCAGCTTGAATATCTTGAGCGTCTCGATCATGGGCTGGCGCAATGGCGTGATCAGTGCCGAAAGATTGAGGTTCAGAGACGCGTCGAGTTCGGAGATGGCCGGGAATTCGCCAGAAATCTGCGGCTGGTACTGAGAGGCACGGCTTGCGGCCAGCGTGGTCTGGAGCACTGGCGAAATGAGCGCATCGCGCTCGATGAGAAGCGCCAGGAAAAAAGCCGCGTTCTCGAGGAGCTTTTCGAACGGCAACGGTTGTGTTTCTGCGATCAGGAGTGCGCACGAGAGCAATGAACTCGTCGTAATAGTCGATGCCCGGTTGATGCGATCCATGAGCTCGATTGCCATGTCGTCGAGATTTGCCGTGAACTGTTCCTCGGTAAGAGGCGGATCGTTTGGCGAGATGTGCAACATGGCGTTCATGTCGATAGGCTTCGAGAACGAGACATAAATCTGACCATACTTGCTGATGAGCAGCTTCGTCGTCTTGATGAGTCCTTTGATGTTTTCTTTTTGTTTTTGTGCGCCGGACTGCTCATTTTTATAAGCCATGTCTTCGATGACTTTTTCATACGTAATGGCAGCAGGAATGATCATGACCGGCAGAGAAGGATCGTCCTGAATTGTCTGAGCCACCATTCTGAGCATTCCATATTTGGGCTGAAGCACCTGTCCGATGCGCGAACGGCCACCTTCGATGAAGAATTCCACCGGGTATCCTTCGTGAAGAACTTTAGAAATATAATGCCTGATACAGGCCGAATACAGGTGATCCCCGCGGAATGAACGGCGGATGAAAAAGGCACCGCCGCGGCGCAGAATGCCGCCGACAATCGAGAAGTTCAGATTGTCGCCAGCGGCGATATGGGGAGGAA
>JAZODZ010000561.1:0-10203 GCA_045597285.1 Myxococcota bacterium | reverse complement strand
CAATTCTCCAAACTGTGTATTATTGTATTATATAAGTTATATCCAATTTGATATATCTTATACGTCTATATCATTTATGCATTTCGATAGCAAGGAAAAAGTGTGATATTTTCACTTGTAACCACTCAATTTAGTTAGTTTGTTAGAGCTTTTATGCCCCGTTGTTTTTCTATCAGTTTTAATGACACAGTTCTTCCATTTTCCCTCGCATTATCATCCCCTTGTTGCTATAATCATAGGGAGACGCGCCGTCTCTGCAACGACTGGAGCGCAAATGGGAATCAAGGACATAACGACAAGACAACTGGAAGAGTGTAATGACGTGTTTGCCGATATCATCAACGTTCTGGTGTTCAAGGGAGAACGCAGGGTATGCGAAGATGATTTGGCCGACATGGATACGAAATCAGTTTTTATAGCTGATGACAAGGGATTGAGAAGTCAAGACCGTGATGTGGCCAAATTCTGGACAACGCAAAGAATTCGACTTGCCTTATTTGGGCTCGAAAATCAGAGCAATCCAGATTCGACAATGCCGTTGAGAGTTTATAGCTACAATGGCGCGTCATACAAGGCGCAGATTATTTCGGATAAGAAAAATAAAAGGGATGCCACCAGCTCAGAAATAAAACCTGCTGGCGAGGAAGAGCCAGTATCAAGCCAATCGCTTTATCCGGTTCTGACGTTAGTACTTTATTTCGGTTTGGAACGCTGGAATGCCGCAAAAACACTTTATGAAGCTGTGAATATTCCGGATGAAATGAAGCCGTTTATTCCAGATTTGCCGATCAACCTCGTCGAGATCGCTTGGTTAGAAGATGATGTCATTGACAAATTTAAGAGTGATTTCAATGTAGTAGCCAAGTTCTTTAAACATTTAAGGCTACGAGGAGATACCAATCTGGATTTGAATGATCCTTTGTTGTCACAGCCAATTACGCATTTTCTGGAATTAATGCGACTCTTGAGTGCATATTCCGGTGATTCCAGATTTGAAGTAAATGCACAAATGTTACCACCTGAAAAGGAGAGAAATATGCTAGCTGTATTAACAAAACTCGAAGATCAAGGAAGAAGAGAAGGAATCAACAATCTCAATCGAGTGTATGCGAACCTATTGATGCAAGGAAGAAACGACGATCTGACTCGCTCGATAAACGATCCCGAGTATCTGAAGAAAATCATGGCAGAATTTGGTTATTCAGACGCTGAGGATGAAGACGAAAAGACTGATGAATAGAAACCGCCCGCTTAGGCGCCGTGATGCGCATAGCGGGCAGTTTCTTCACTCTGCGTCAGTCACCATTATGCGCATCGCCCGAACAGTTACCATTTGTTACGCAATACCTTTAGAATTTGCTTGAATTACGCGCCATTAGAAACTAGAAATGCGCGGTTTTTTTGCCCTATATGGCTAAAAACCTATCATCATTTTCAAAAGGGATTTTCAAATGGGAACGAGAGTATTTACAGACAGTGATGTCAGCAAAGATATCGACGCGATATGCAGCAAATGCGGGGAAACGCGTCATGTGATAGTTGCCGTCGTGGACGGTAAAATAGCCAAGGTCATGTGCAATTCATGCAAGGCCTCGCACAAATACAAGCCTGTCGCCAAGGATCGCGTCACAATTACCCGCGATTCGAAATCGACGATTTCGGCGAGTTCTTCGGAAGCTACCTCTGCCCCCAAAAAGCGTGCAACGAGTTCTTCGACAACATCCATGCCCAAACGGCCTGTCGAGCCCAAACACCTTACTCCGAAAGTCCTCGCCAATGACAATCCCGTTCGCAAGTACAGCCTCAAAGACACGGGGTTCGCGCTTGGCGACCAGATTGAACACGCCAAATACGGCATTGGCGTCGTCGATGAACTCCCCTCGCCCAATAAAATGTATGTCACATTCGATACCACACGGGTTCTTCTCGTGTACGGGAAATAACCAGAATAGCGGCGTATCGGCGTAGCCGATAGCCGCGCCAGCGAGCCGTATGCGCCGTTAGGCGCATAGGCGAGCAAAAGGATATAGCGAGCCGTAGAGACGTCCGGGCGTCTCCAGGCGAGCGCACGGCGTATCGGCGAAACCGATAGCCGTGCCAGCGAGCCGTATGCGCCATGAGGCGCATAGGCGAGCCCCCATAAAAAGACGGCGTGATTGAGTTAAAACCGTGAACAAAAATAAGAATCGTAGAATGTCGCATTAAGTGGTATAATTGACCGCTGTTTTTGCGTTGAAATTCGCAAAGACACATAAAAAACATCATCCAGCGGTTGAACACATGAATCGACGCCATACGAAATCACGTCTATATTCGCATTTATATCGGAACCTACTGATTCTCGGTCTGAGCCTTGGCACGATGTACGGGGTCATGTTCCCGACACCGTCATACGCGCAGGATCCGGCTATCGAAGCGCTCATGACGCCGGAACAGGGTGAGAAAGCGGGACAGCTGGGCAAAGGCGAACTGCTTGTGAACGCGATGAAACGCGAGAAAGTGGACAGCGCGTCGGTGCACAAGGCGATGAGCAGCATTGGAGAGGTTTTCGATTTCCGCCACTCACGGTCGGGCGACCGATACGTCTACCGTCTGACGAACGGCCAGAAGTTGGAAATGCTACGCTACCAGCGAGGATCGCACGTATATGAAGCATTGCTGGATGCCTCGACGGGGAATTACAAGGCCGAGATCGTCGATTTGAAAAAAGTGAAGCTGCCGCCTTCGTCGAAGGAAGTTTTTGCAGCGGACGATGATGGCGAAGTCGATGTCGAACACGCAGCGATGGCCGGTCAGATTCAGGTGCCAGAAAAGGCCGAAACGGTAGCGCACGAAACGCTGAACGCTCTCGAAACGGCAACACCGGAAGACCCGGTATTGCCAGAGGATGCGGCATTGGCCGGAAAACCAAGCCCGGATGCCGAATTTCCCGACGCCCCGATGCCGACGACTGACACAGAACCGGAAGCCGACGTTCCGATCGTAATGGGCGATTTGACAGAGGAAGCAGAGAACACGGCTGACGTCGATGTCGTTCGCGATGGCGACGATCTTTCCGACGACGTTCATTCTGATGGCGATGCGTTTGCCGACGCCAATCAGGCCGAAGGGCCGGTCGTCATGCCAACCATTCCGAAACAGCCAAACCAGATTGCCGCCGAAAACACGTTCCAAAATGAGCCATACCACGGCCCCGTGATGCAAATCCGGCAAAAAAAGCCGACCGATACCGAGGTCTCGCCATTTTCGACGCCGTTTTCGATGATCAGCCTCGTGATGTTTGTTTTGGGGCTTGTATTCGTCCTTGTGGCGTTCCTGATAAGCGCCCTGCCATGGCTTAAAGCCCGTCGGCGGCTTGACGGCGTTGGGCTGGCGATTCGCGAGACACTGCCGATTGCACCGGGTCACACGTTGGCTTGTGTCGAGCTCGACGGCAAGAGCTGCCTGATTGCAGTCCATCCCGACACGATGTCATTTATTGCCCCATGCCCTCTGGATGACGAGGCGTTCTGGACGAAATTACGCGCCAAGACTTACTGGCATAAGATGGCAAAGAAACCGCTGTCAGACCGCCAGATCGTCGCTTTGCTTGCCGAAATTCAAAAGCCGGACACCAAAGAGGCAGCGCCCAAAATCGTAGAGAGTTCGGATATTCCTCAGCTCGAAGAAGAGTATGCCACGGCCGAGAATGATTTCCAGAACGAAGAAGATGTGGAAGAAGAAATCGACGACACACCGGATGAAGAGGATACCGTTTACCGATGAGACGTGAACATAGCATAACCAGTGTGGCATTTTTGACGGCTCTGATTTTGGGCTGTGCCACGACACAAAAGACGGTCGAAGCGCCCGTGTCGCAACCGGCACCGGAACCCGTTGTGGTCGAAGAAGTCCAGGTGGAGCCGGTTGAAACCGCGCCAGCGGCCGCGCCAGACGTACAGGCGCTCAGGGACAGCATTTCCAGCCACAATACTGCCGGCATTCAGTCGAATGCGGAAAGCATTCTGGAACGGAATGCGGAGCCCGAGGAATCCGCCGAGGCACTTCGGGCGCTTGCCGCGGTTTCCCTAAAAGAAGGCCGCATTGCCGAGGCACAGATGTACGCCGACAATGCCGCAACCGCGATGCCCGACAATGCCGAAACGCGCATTCTGCAGGCACGGATTGCACACGCCGACAACCGCGATGACGATGCCGTCAAACTGCTCAAGACTGCCATCGAGATCGCGCCCGACAATCCGACGCCATACATTCTCAAATCGGCGATATTGCTGAGTTTTCTCGACACCGAGCGAGCATTGGCCGATGCCGAGAAGGCTCACGAGATTGCCCCTAAAAACTGCGATGCGGTGGTTGTTTATGCCGATTCGCTTATGGCCACACGCAACTTCGAGAAATCGCTCGAACAATACGAAGCCGCCGACAGCTTTTGCTCGCTTTCGGAATCGGCGCTGAAAAACATGGCAAAGCTCTATGAAGTCCATGTCCAGAATGCCGAAAAATCGTGCAAATCCTACCAGCGGCTGTGTGAGATCGATCCGGAGAATGCCTATTACAAAGCCTCTCGCGATTACCAGTGTTCAGCGGCTCAAAATCCCGCTCAGGAGTGATTGTGCCTCTTCTGCCCAAAGATTTGCAGCGGTTTGCCATCGACGGCCCCAATGCGACTCCACAATATATCAAGCCTACACCGGCCGTTGTTCAGCTCGTTCGACAGATTCTCGACTGCTTCCGATTCAGCCCGGACGACTCTTACGGGTCGTTGTGTAGCACGTTGGAACCGCTGTGTCTTCAAAGCCAGCGCCATCGTCTGATCAAAGGATTTATCCATATTCTCGAGTCGCGGCTTGTGTTCAATGAAGATGCCGCCGTCGATCCGGTTCTGCTTCGAGAAAAGCTGTTCACCATGGCGGCCGAAATCCCGGCTTCAGAATTTGTCAAGATGAACTGGCGAGACAAGATCGTCGATGTGGCGGCCAAAGAGTTTGGTTTTTCGCCCAATCAAATCGACTCGCTCATGTATGGCGACTTAAAATCGGAACGCCAGATACTGTCGTTTGAAGACATCGAGGAAGAACCGCTCATCGCCGAATACAATCTGACGCTGGCCAAATCGATGCTGCTCTATGCACGAAAGCTCACGTTCACGGTCGAGTTAGGCGATGCCTCGTCCCAATCCCTGAGAAGGCTGTTTCAAAGCCTGAAATTTTTCAACCTGCTATTCGATGCGCAGCCCGTGACGGACACGATCTGGCAGTTTGAAGTCGACGGCCCGAGTGCCGTCCTGCCTCAGCCGCAGAAATATGCGACATCGCTCGCCTCTTTCTTACCAATGCTCTACACGTTTTCAGCCTGGCACGCGACATCGGAACTCGAGATCGATGGAAAGCACGTTTCATGGCAGCTCAAACCCGATGATTTCGAAGCGCCTGTCCAGGTTATTCCCGAGCGCATACCCGACGAAACCGTCCACCTGATGGAACGGATTCCACAGATTTCCAAAGAATGGGTTGTCACCCGTGACCACCCGATTCTTCAATTTGGCCCGCAGGCCGTATGGATTCCCGATTTTTCTATCCGCAACATCGTGACAGAAAAAGTCGCCCATGTCGAAGTGCTTGGATACTGGCGAGCAGATTACCTGAACCGGCGGCTCAAACTGCTGTCCAAGGCACCGGGAAATCTCATTCTCGTTCTCAGTGACAAGTTGCAGATCGACAAGGTAGTCCTCGAGAATAGCCGAATTTCCATCCTCACTTACAAGCGCACGCCTGTTCCTTCGACGCTCATCGAACTCGCGGTCAAATGCGCCAAAACAGAGCGAATGGAGAAGCTGGCCACGTCTGACACGATTCAACATCCGGAAAAGCCGGAAAAGAAAACATCTTCCAAAAAGTCAAAATCATCGGAGCCCCCAAAAAGCCCGTCAGAAATGGACACAACAGAAACGACGAAATCTGTCACGCGCAAAGGAGCCCGTTCCCGACAGAAAACACTGGATATCGCGGCTTCCGAAATCGAGAAAAAGACAGAAAAAGCAGAAAAGAAAAAATCTCTGTTACGATCCAAATCCAAACCGTCAGCGCCATAAATTTCAATGGAATCTCAGCGCTAATTCACGACATACAAGTCATTCAAAATGTCAGCACATACACAGTCACTTCAGGAACTCATCGACGCATTTTCGCGACTACCCGGCATTGGCCGGAAATCTGCGACACGTCTTGCATTTTATCTCGTCAGGCAACCGGAGGATACATCCCGTCAGCTTTCGGACGCCATTCTCTCTGCCCGTTCAAAGATCCGGTTTTGCGAGATCTGCCAGAATTTATGCGAATCCTCGCCATGTGAACGCTGTTCGAAGCCGGTTCGCGACGAACACCTGCTCTGCGTCGTGGAATCGCCGCAGGATCTCATTGCCGTCGAGTCCACGCATGAATATCACGGAAGGTTTCACGTGCTACACGGAGCGATATCGCCATTGGACGGCATTACGCCAAATGATTTAAAAATGCGCGAGCTTTTCATGCGCCTTTCGGAGCCGAAGTTTACGGAACTCATTCTAGCGACGAATCCGTCTATCGAAGGCGAGGCGACGGCTGCGTATATCAAGAGAATGGTCGCCCCGATGGGGATTCGGGTCACGCGCATCGCGTCGGGACTTCCGATGGGCGCACAACTCGAATATGCCGACAAGGCGACGCTCGGGCGTTCCCTGCTCGACCGCAGGGAGATTTAATGCTGCAATCGCCGTTTCCACACTCGCAGAGCGAATTTGAAAAATAATTAGGAAAAACATAAGGAATTTCAAATGCAAGACACACCGTTTCTTGGTGCCCGATATTTCATGGGGTCTGTCACCAACGTCGCGAATCGCCCGTTCAGGCGTCTCGTGACGGAACTCGGAGCCGAGGCCACCATCGGGGAAATGGCCATTGCCAAATACATTGCCCAGGGCGGAAAGCAGGATCTCGCGCTGTTAAAGCGCGATCCGCATGAAAAAATATTCGGTGCGCAAATCGTGGGTGGCAATCCGAAACACCTGGCGAAAGCCGCAAAACTGGCAGAACAGTTCGGTGCGGATTTCGTCGATTTCAACTGCGCATGCCCCCACCAGTCGGTCGTTTCTCACGGTGGCGGAGCCTACATGCTCCTCCATCCCGACAACCTGCCGCCGTTTCTCGATGCGATTCGGCAGGCCGTTTCGATTCCCGTGTCGATAAAGCTCCGCAAAGGGTTCGACGAAGGCGATTCCGTGGCCGAAAAGATCGCGGATATGGCTCAGAAAGCCGGATTCAATGCCATCTTCATTCACGGCCGCACCAAAGCCGCCCAATACCGCGGAAACTGTGACTGGGAACTCATCGAAAGAATCGCTTCGAATTCAGACATTCCCGTCATTGGATGCGGCGATCTGGCGCACGGCTCCGATGTCATGAAAAAAATCCCCGAAACGTCGTGCAGCGGCTTCGCGATTGCACGAGGTGCGTTGATGAAACCGTGGATTTTCAAGGAAATCCAGGAAAAGCGGCAGATCGATCTGACGGCCGAACCGCGCCTCGAACTCTTGAAAAAGCTCGTCGAATATACCCTCGAAATTTTTGGAAATGACAAGCGCGGGCTTGACAAATCCGCAAAATTCCTTCTTAAACAGCTCGAATTTCTTGTACGCTATGTTCCGGCAGATGTTTACGGCAAAGAAGTTCCGATGCAGGAAAGGGCCGAAACCTGGACGCCGAGAAACGACCTCGAGGCTCTCTGGGCAAATCCGGACAAAGACGCGCGAATGGCGCTTCTCAAGCTCGCCGGGTTCCCCGAGACACCGGCTGAATGCTGGAAAAAATCGGCAAATAGTGGCACAGATGACAGTGAAGAAACCGAAATCGGCTGAGGTTCGTCCACTCACGAAATGTAAAAATCATGACTGCACTGATCGCATTACAGAATGAAAAAACCGTCCAATCCATTGTTGACATTCTCAATGCCATGGGAATGGAAGCCAGGATATGCCGTGAATACGACGAGTTTGTCGAGTGCCTGAAAGAAAAGCCCGAAATCGTCGTATCCGAACCAAGCATACAGGACAATTCAGTTCTGGAACTGATTGCAGAAAAGCCGTGGTCACGATGGATCATACAGGATCATTTCAGCTGGGCTGCCGCAGATTTTCTGTGCAGCCAGGTCGGGTGTTATGACATCCTCATGGACATCACGGGCGATTCGAATATCTATGAAGTCCTGTCCTCCCCCTTCAAAAGCCTTAATTCATCCGGCAATGCCGGCAATATCGCCCACTACAGGTGGATTAGGGCGGACAGTTTCTATCCGGCGACGAATGAACCCGTTGGACTTCACGACATCCTGGGTGAAACGAATGGAGCTGACAGGCTTGGAAATGATTTCTGCAGCTGCATTCACAACCGATTCTTCACTTTTTCGAACAATGGATATCTCGAACAGACGCATTTTTCGGCTATCCTCAAGCATTTGTTCGACGAAAAGCTCACGGGCACCCTGCATTTGTGGCGTCGGAGCATGCACTGGAGCATCGCATTCCAGGACGGCTTGCCATTTGACATGATGACGAGCGACGAACTTGGCTATTTCACGGTCACGTCATGGGCCAAAAGACAGGAAGAGTTCAAGGATGTCTTCAAGTCTGAAACAGATTCCACGCATAAAAGTCTTCATGCCACGCCGCAAGCACCGCAAATTCTGAAGAACTGGATCACGTCGCTCATGTCAGAAATCTTTTCCTGGCCGTATGGCGATTATCTGTGGTGCCCGGACGAACTGCCGGAAAAAGACGATATTTTTCCGGAAATTTCACGCGAAAATATACTTAACACATTGATTTATGGAACATTTTACCATACACCGATGGTCTTTATTGTGGAAGTGACGCAATCGCTTCTTCCATATTTTCTCAAATTAAAGGATAATACAGAATGGTTTGAAACTGCGTTGCCGGAATCGGCAAGAGCAGTCGTCGAGAAACTCAGGAAAGGGATTACGATTTCCGAGTTGCTCGCCACCATGCCGGACGATTCACCAGTTCATCAGGTTGTGTATTTTCTCATATTGATGGAAAAACTCGATTTGAAAGCATAAAGGAGACAGGGAATATGGCAAACCTGGAAAAATCTCAAACGCGTAAAGAGCCGATTACGTTTACCGGACGAACGCGAAGTGATGCCAAAAGAAAAGCGCTGAACTACTGGTACATGAACCAGGCCACGTTAGCGATGAGCATTCGTGAGTTTAGTGCTCGCCTCGTTCTGCTTCCAGATGGGAAAAGCATTGTTTTCTATGAATCACCGGTGGCAATGTAATGTCTGAAGAAACCCAGACCATAATCGGCAAAATTCCTGTTGCACTCAAGGTCAAGAAATACCGCCTGTCGATCAAAGACACGAAGGATCAGGCGGCAAACTCCCAGTGTTTTCAGAAAAGACTAATCTACATCGGTTCCCATCCCGACTGCGATTTCTGCATTCAGAATTCGTCGATTTCACGACAACATGCCAAGATTGAGCTTGACGAAAAGGGATACAGGCTGATCGATCTCGACAGCAAGAATGGGACATTTATCGGCGATCTCCGAATTCAGGATATTTATCTCAACTCCCCCATGACGTTTCGTTGCGGAAGCGTAGACATCAATTACGAACTGGGCGGCGACGAGATCGAGGTCTCCATTTCGGGCGAAGATCATTTTGGCGGCCTGTTAGGCCAGTCGGTGGCGATGCGCGAAATTTTCGGCCTGCTCGAGCGCGTGGCACCGACACCGGCAACCGTGCTCATCGAAGGCGAATCGGGATGCGGCAAAGAACTCGTGGCAGCGGCCATTCGCCAGCATTCCGAGCGAGCAAATAAGCCATTCGTCATTTTCGACTGTTCGGCCGTGTCGAAAGATCTCATCGAGTCGGAGCTTTTCGGTCATACAAAAGGTTCATTCACAGGTGCAGTTTCCGATCGTAAGGGTGCCTTCCTCCAGGCAAATGGCGGCACTCTTTTCCTCGATGAAATCGGCGAACTCTCGCTTGACTTGCAGCCCAAGCTGCTCAGGGCCTTGGAAAATCACATGATTCGGCCCGTCGGTAGCGAGAAAACCATGAATGTCGACGTCCGAGTCATCGCCGCAACCAACCGGTCGCTGGCACGAGAGGTTGAAAACGGCAATTTCCGTGAAGACCTCTATTA
>JAZODZ010000560.1:0-2520 GCA_045597285.1 Myxococcota bacterium | reverse complement strand
GCCGCAGGCGCATAGGCCGACGCGCCGATACGCCGCCGCCTGATTTCATGCGTCTTTCACAAAACGTTGAATCTCGCACGTATGCTCATTCGTCTTTTCATCATAATTCACGGCGACTAATAATAAATCGCCCTGATATTTATCCATCACATTAAAGTATTGTTTACTCTCGATCTGTTTCAGTGCCGCGCCAGTGGTTTGGTTTCGCTTGAGTTCGACGATCATCGCCGGAACATTGGGAATATAAGGTATAAACACGACATCGGCATATCCCTTGCCCGCCGGAAGCTCGCTGATAATCGTATAGCGCGTGTTGGCGTAGAAATAGGCAAAACGAATCGCGCATTGCAGACAGGCTTCGTGATTATATCGCTGGCGGCTCATCTGCTGTTCGTGAGCCGCAGATAAAGCATCTGCGACTGCCTGGTTGTCGCCTTCGACCGTCTTGTCTAATAATAATTTTGAATTGTTTACGATTTCAATGGCTTTAGCATAATCGGAATCATCTTCGATGGCATAGAGCCACTCGGAACGGATTTCATTATTTGGAATATAACATTGTTTTGTAGTGCTGTCATAAGAAAGATAGCCAAGGTGAATGAGGTAGGCAAAAACAGCGTCTTTAGAATGGAAATCCGTCATTGTGTTTAGGAACTTATCCACGTTCACATCAATGCGTCCGCCGGCAATCATAGCTTTGACATCATCCTTGATGCCTTCAAAATTCATGGATATGTAAGTTCTGATCGAATCGTAAGACCCCGTTTTGGTCCAGTAATCGCCGAATTTTCGAGTCGTCATGGCCTGCACAACGGATTTGGGATTATAGATTTCGAAGGTATTGCCGAGAAAATCCAGTTTATATCCATTATACCAGCGTTTGCATTCTTCAAAATCCAGATGATATTGTTCACACAATGAACTGGTTTCTTCCTCGGTAAAACCGACGAATTCCGACAGCTGCATGGAATCCGTCATAGTATATTCGGTAAACAGATTGAGTTTCGACTGAATCTTGTCGCGCACGATGGGAAGAATCCCGGTCAGATAGGCAAGGGCAATGGCGGGGGCGAGGTCTGCATTTTTGAATATGCCATTCAAAAAATCCAGATATGGATCAAAAATCGATGCATTGGCCTTTTCGCGCACGAGCACGTCGTATTCGTCCAGAATCACGACAAACTGTTCTTTCGTTTTTTTGTATATCTTTTCGATACAATCCGCGATGGAGTACGACTTTTTTATGCCACAATCCGGGAATTCATCCATAAACTCTTCGCGTATCTTTGCCGTAAATGCCGGTACTATATTTTTCTTTTTATTCGAATTTGAATAGAACGCGTTCACGTCGAATTTGATGACATTGAAGGCATTCAGGTATGTTTCAAAATCGGCGGTCGTCGCGATTTTGAGCTTTTCGAGGATTGGGCGCGAGTTCGCATTTTTGCCATAGTAGGCCGCGATCATATTGCCGGCCATCGTTTTGCCGAATCGGCGCGGACGCGCAACGCAGACGAAACAATCCTCCGTATTCAGCAGCTTGTTCAGCTCATGGAGAAGCATTGACTTGTCGACGTAGACCCTTGAATTGATAGCTCTTTTTAAAAGTTCTTCGCTTGGATTGACAAATAATCCCATGATAGCCCTCCTGCTGCGGTGTGCATAACGCACTCGGTTGAAATGCTAACACGCAAAGCGAGGTTTTACAAGGGCGCGGCCTATATCGCGTTCAATACGGCGTGCTCGCCTATGCCTGCGGCATACGGCTCGCTGGCGCCCCGCCCGGTATCGCTTCGTATAAGCCGACGTGCCACATTCATCCCTCGCCATTTCCGCATTTCCTGTTATAATGCCCTTCGCGCCTCATGCGCGTATTCCTCGGAGTGACGGATATGACGGAAAAACGCAAATACCCCATTGCGGGAACTGACTATTTTACCAAAATTATGGATGAACATGGCTATTACATCGACAAGACCGATGTAATTCCGTGGCTTCTAGCTCGAAAGAAGCAAGTCGTTCTCTTCACGCGTCCGCGCCGATTCGGCAAATCAACGATGATGTCGATGCTCAAGGCGTTTTTTGAGTATCGTCTCGACTGCGACGGAAAGCCCGTCGATAACCGCTATTATTTTGAAAATCTCATGGTGTCGCAGGATGCCGAGGCCATGGCGCAGCTCGGGGCCTTTCCCGTCATCTTGCTCTCGCTCAAGGACGTGATTCAGAGCAGTTATGAAAAAGCTCTTGGGGCATTGGCCGACAAAGTCCGTGTGATGGTCGAACAGTGCGATTGGGCATGGAAAAATTCTGGGGGTGTTCTGGATGAGGAACGACATCAGATTATTAAGCATTTTTATGGCGGGACGGCATCCGAAAAGCAGCTTGCAAGTTCGATAGCTCTGTTGTCTGGTATTCTGCACGAAATCACCCATCGCAAAGTGATAATAATCATCGACGAATACGACGTGACGTTGCAGTCGGCGTATTTGCACGGTTAATACGACGAGATGCTGACTTTTA
>JAZODZ010000559.1:0-10591 GCA_045597285.1 Myxococcota bacterium | reverse complement strand
AATTGTGTAACGAGAGGTGTTTGAATTCTAATGAATATATATTTTCTTATAGTACTTATGAAGGCCTTAAATTTTGTGAGGCTAAGAAATCTTCGAAGTGTTCCGAGAATTGTAAAAATGGTTGCAAAGCCGATGGTTCGTGCCAATGCCATAGTTCATGCCCCAACACCTGTGATGAATATGGGGCGTGTCAGGATTGTAAAAATGGTCAAGAACAAAGTGGTGCGTGTACTTGTCCTGATACGTGTGCCAATGGTTGCAAAGCCGACGGTTCGTGCATCAAAGCAGAGAATTGCTTGAACGGTGTCGATGAGAATGGTTTGTGTCAATGTCATAGTTCATGTCCTAACAATTGCGACGAAAAGGGGGCGTGCCGGGATTGTAAAAATGGTCAAGAACAAAGCGGAGCATGTATTTGTCCCGGTACGTGTGCCAATGGTTGCAATGCCGACGGTTCATGCAGAAAAACTGAGGATTGCTTAAACGGCGTCGATGAGAATGGTGGTTGCATCTGTTCCGAAGAATGCGTGAATGGCTGTGAATCGAATGGCGCATGCAGGTGTTCATTATCGTGTTCCAATGGGTGCGATGCCACAGGTGCGACTTGTTGCGATGATAATTGTCAGAATGGATGTAATTCCGGTGGTGCTTGCCTTTGCCCTAAAGCATGCATCAATGGGTGCGATGCCAGCGGTTATGCTTGTTGCGACGTACAATGTAAAAATGGCTGTGAACTGGACGGCACGTGTTCATGCCCGGGCAGTTGCCTGAATGGTTGTAATGGGAACGGTACGTGTAAAGCGATCGGGGCTTGTGAAAATGGTGTCGCCGAAAATGGTGCATGTAAATGCGCCGAAGATTGCCAAAATGGCTGCGATAAATTGGGTGCAACGTGCAAATGCCCACTTACTTGTGAAGCTGGATGTGATGCAACGGGGAGCAAGTGTACTTGTGAAGCGAGTTGTGTAGAAGGTTCATCTTGCGATGATAGCACTGGTCGATGTCGATGTTTGGATAAATGCATGACCGGTTGTGACGAAACCGGCAATTGTGAAGAAGCCTGTGAAAATGTTGAATGCAAAGGACAAAACGAACAATGTAAGGCAGGACAATGCATCGATCTGTGCGCTGATATAACATGTCAATCTGACGAATATTGCAGAAGGGGCAAATGTGTTTCCGCCGATGTAAACGGCAATCATTTGTACGATCAATACGAAAAAGCCGCAAAACAAGGGCTGGACTGCCGTAAAGATGTCGATTGCGACTCTGAACCTGGCAAAGGCGACGGCTTTTGCGACAGCTTTATCGACTATAAGTGTTCGATGCGATGTACTTCGGATGCACAATGTGTCGATGACGGGAATTATCACTATATCTGCCGTCCGGATGGGCGATGTGCCCCGGATGCTTTCGTGACGGTATGGAATATTAAAAAATCCATTAATAATGAAAAATTGCAACTTGTGTTGCCGATGAGTGTGGCAACAAAATGCGATTTTACAATCGACTGGGGGGATGGCTCTTCAGAAAAATATCATTGTGAAAACGGAAGTTGTACTGATCTCGCGCATGAGTACAAAAAAGAAGGGGTGTATATTATTAAAATCACTGGTATGCTGGATTATTTTGCATGGAAGTGGCGACTCAATGAGACAAGTACAGATTTTGTTCAGGAGGATGGAGCCTATTCGAGTATGCTCACCGAAGTTCGTGCCTTTGGTCCTGTGACGTTGGGGGCTTTTGCTTTTTCGGGGTGTTCGAATCTTGAAAAAGTGTCCCATGTCGACATTCCCGATGCGTCGAAACTTACGACGTTAAGGCATTTTTTTGCGAATGATACGAGATTTAATGATTCGGTCGAACGCTGGGATGTCCGAAACGTGATAAGTTTTTGGAATACATTCAGAAATTGCAGTGCTTTTAATCAACCGCTCAATCGGTGGGATACATCCCGGGTGACGCAAATGAATAATATGTTTGCGAATGCCAGAGCATTTAATCAGCCTTTGGAGCAGTGGGATACGTCCAATGTGACGAATATGTCTTATATGTTTGGTGGGGCAGTAAAGTTTAACCAGCACTTGAACAGTTGGGATACGTCAAAAGTTACAACAATGAATGCAATGTTCCAAAATGCCTCATCATTTAATCAGGATATTGGAAATTGGAACACGAATAAAGTAACTGATATGTCTTATATGTTTGTTAGGGCCTTAGCGTTCAATCAGCCTTTGAACAATTGGAATACGACAAATGTTACAAGTATGTCTAATATGTTTCAGGGTGCAAACAGCTTTAATCAGCCTTTGAACAATTGGAATACGACAAATGTTACAAGTATGTCTTATATGTTTGATGGTGCATTAAATTTTGATCAGCCACTAAACCATTGGAACACGTCGAAAGTCACAAGGATGTACCATATATTTAATAATACCGAAAAATTTGATCAGGATATCAGTGAATGGAATGTTGCAAAGGTCAACAAAACTGATTTTAAGACTATGTTTACTAAGTCGAATATATCGATGAATAATTACTGCAAGATTTATAAGGCATGGAATAAAGGTGGCCTGGGTAAGGACTATGTTTGCCAATAAAAATTTATTATTATTCATCAAGGTGTTCAGGGCGTCGATTTCATGTCGATAGAAAACGGCATAGATTTGGCGCGGCGTATTGCAGAGCGATAGCCGCGCCAGCGAGCCGTATGCGCCGCAGGCGCATAGGCGAGTGCCAGAGAAAAACGAGTCGAATCGGGCTGAATTTGAAAATGTTTGATGATGTTATTTATATATTATAAATTTATATATTGGTAAAATAATCCTGAATTGATGAAATAAAGCGGTGTCTGATTCTTATTTTAAGGTGGCGGATATTTTCTTGAAAATACACCTGAAAAGCGGTACAATCTAAAATGGAGTGCTGTTTTTACGGCAAAACAGGAGGATTTATGAAGCAAAAAACATTGGTTCGCAGTGCGTTTATACTTGCGGCTTGCGGCATTTTTGGGTGTTCCAATGCCGATGTCACCGATACCGGAAGACGGGATGGTGATTCCGTAAATGTGGGGGGAACGGCATATAGTAGCGTTTCAGTTCAGGAAGCTAACGTCTTTGGTGTTGAAAGTTCTGGGTTGCCAAACAATCCGCTTACCCAGCCGAGCAAAGATGATCTCGGTGATTCCGGTCTGTATACGGAAGATATGACCTTTGAGATCGAACCGGAAGAAAAAGTTGCCTTCATTAACGAGATTATCGAATATACGATCGAAGTTTCCGAGGAGCCTAAAAAAGGGAGCCCGAGTTTCGTCATTCAGCTCGAAAGCCCTGCCAATTCAAATGGCGCTCTCGTGCCCGTCAACGGCTATGTGAAGAAAAATACGTCGCCCACGGATGATAAAATTATTGCGACGCCTAACAGCGGCATCATCAAATTCCGCGTGATGACAGGCAATTCGTATAACAACAAAAACGTGCCGATGTATTATATCAACGTCTGGCAGGCGGATCACGTCGATGAGAATGGCAAACTTGTCCCCGTCACGGCCAAGCTCTTTGTCAAAAAACCGGCTCAGATTGGCGATCCTGGCATTACCGAAGGCACGAAAGATGTCAAGAATGACCTTTCCACCGATCTCTTCCAGGATGAACTCACATCCAAGCTGACCAGTGCAACGCTGACGCTTCTCGATAGCGAGAATCAGCAGCTCTTCCTCGATTACGACAAGAAGCTGGGGGTTCAGCTTACCACGAAGGTTTGTACCGGCGATTCCAGCGACAGCTGTACTGAAACTCCGGCCGAAAAAGAAACCGTATGCTGGAAATTCATCGAACAGAATGAGACAAATGATGCCTATGTTTCCTCCTATGACGGCAAGGGCAAAAATAATATCAACAACACGGGCAGTCTGGAAAAAGGTAAGGTCTTCTGGCAATGTGGCGAGACCGACAAAGAAGGCAAATTCAATGTCGATTTTAATTCCGGTACCGCCTATAATGCTCGCTATTATTTGAATTTCTTCCATGCTGTCGCTTCACCCGCGACCTATACCATCGATACCTTTGCGTTGCCCAAAACGCTTGGCGTGCCCGGCGGTGAAGCTATCATTACCGACGAATCCCTTGATGTGACCGATGTCATCAAGAATGCCGAGACGAACTCTGAGACCGGCAAAAAGGAAATCAGTGGCTGCGATGCCGCCGAATTGTTCACCAAAATGTCCGATGAGGTGATCGAAAAGATCGAAGAAAAATGCGGTAAGGTCGAAGATTGTGAAAAAGAAGGCGATTTTACTTGCAAGGTCGTCGAGAATGACGATGGAACCTGGTCGCTCCAGGACGAAGACGGGAATCCGGTCAAAATCGACCTCGGCAATGGCGAAGGGCCTGTCAATGTCGTTATTGAGACGGACGATGAAGGGAATTCTTATGTCAACGGCATTGATACCGATGGCGATGGCGAACTCGATGTCCCGGTCGATCCTTCCAAATACGACGGTTCTGCCAATAATGTTTACGCTATTGTCTGCAGTACCAAGAAAAATGCGAAAGATAACGAGTATGCTCCGTGCTCCAAGATAAAAGTTGGAATTTCCGAAACATTGCCTATCTACATGAAACTCAAGAATTCCAAGAAAGAACTTGAAGTTTCCGATCCGCTCAGCGTCGAGCTCATCGCTGACCCGGGCCCCGAGAACAATGCTGCTTTCGATATCGAAGACGGGCCCAAAAAGAAAACACTCAAGGCCAGTGATGGCGTCTATCAGTTGGATTTCTGGTCCGGTACGGCTTACGATTCCCGATACTTCATTTCTGTAAAGAGCGATGAAGTTAAGTCGATTTATATTCCGATCGTCACGTTTAATAATATCAATCTTCCGACCACGGAAGGCGATGATGCCAACATCAACGATGCGAAGGTCGTCCCGGATGATATTGAAAAGTATGATCCCTCGCTTGGCCCCGTTAAAATTATGATTGCCGGCGATCTCGATCAGGATATCAAAGTTCCGATTATCAATTCCATCGACCTCAAAGTTCTCGTCGTTAAAGAAGATGGCAAGGATACTGCCGTTCCGAGCACAAAGACCTGGTGGAAGATTACGCGTGGTGAGTCGATTAATAATAACGGCAACATCACCAAGACGCAGGTTTATACGAATGAATCGGGCGTTGCCACAAACAACTTCTATGCGGGTACTGCCTATAATTCGCTCTATTATGTGACTGTTTTCCATCCCAACTATACCGATGCCGATGACAAGCCGATTCCGTTCATCTTCTCGATTAGAACGCAGAACAGTACCGGTTCGGTGGACGGCCCAGGCAATGTCACGGACGAGGACAAGGTGCCGGATGGTGACACCACGAATAGCAATGGCGAAAATTGCAAAGATGAAAACGTCAAGTGCGATCCCGATGATCTCGGTACGGTCAATGGTCAGCCCACGAATCCCAGCTATCCCCAGGGACCTGGTTGCGGACAGAAAGGGCCGGATGGCGAGGAACTGACTGCCGAGACTGTCAATTCTAAAGGTCAGCAGGGTTGTCTCGAACTCCAGCTTGAGGGGGATAATCCCGCAACGGCAATGGTTGGTTCGACATACACCGCAAAGGTCAAGTTGGTATGGCGCAATGGCGATGAAGTCACGCCGATTAAAGATACGATTATTTGGACGCTCAACAAGGGTACCGAGGCTGATGGCGAGCTGTTGAGCTCGAAATCGACTTCCAATAAGAATACCGGTGTTGCCCAGGTGAAGTTCAAAACCGGATCGAAGAAGACGAATTATAAGATCAATGCGATGTATCCCAACATCCATAATGGTACCAACATGATCCCGACGACGCTCGACCTCAGGGTCGTCGACGTCACGAGCATGAAAGACGTTACCAATCTCAACCGCATGGAGCTCAGCGTCGATTCGTCCGATTTGAAGGCGACGTTTGCGGGTGTCAATTATTACGTCATGTCGGCCGGATATAATGGCTGTGGTAATAACTTTATCTTCAATACGACGGAAAAACGTCAGTCAGAGTGCGAGAACTTCAAACATTTCTCGAATGCCGGTAATGTTTGCGATGCGGATGGTACTGAAGAAAATGATTATAAAGTGACCATCGATAATCATGACGAGAAGAATAACAATGTCTTCAATTATATCGATGATGGCTTTACGATTTATGCCGTGGCTTATAACGACAAGGGCAATCCTGTCGGATATGCCTGCGAAAGTCCGCAGTATTTCAATTCTGCCAAAATCCCGACTGAATGTGAGGATGACGCCAAATATTATCAGAACAAAAAGGACAAATCTAAAAAGTATATTGTTTCTGAATGCTTGAAAGATGATGACTGCAAAGCTCTTGTGACTCAGAATCCTGACGATTACAGCGAAGTTTGTATGTCGACGCGTGTTAAATCCGTGACGCTGAAACTCGCCGAAGTTCCGATGGATTATCCGGATAAATACAAGACCAAGACCGTCGTCAACCTCGGGCCGCTGATGGGCAAGTCCTCGGAAATATCGCAGGCACTCGATGTCATCGCGGATAAATATAACCAGTTCATTGGCGAAGATCCGGGCAAGAAGGTGACTGACTTTATTACAACCCACCTGATTGTTGCTGATATGAGCCAGGCTGGGGATTGTATTAAACACTTCTTCTCGGAAGAGAAAAAGAGATGTTGTGATAAGAATTCATGCGTCGAGGCTTCGAATCTTGATGGCGTTTGTACTAACAATACAGGCTTTAATCAGAATGGCGAGAAGACGGGTGAAAATTATACAGATGCCCAAAAGAAAGAGAACAAAAAGAAGCATTACACGGATTGCAACTGCATTTGTGCTTCGCTCCATTACTATGCGTATGAAACAAAGCTTGGTAAGATGATTACGCCGCTTGCCAAGAAAGGCATTGAGTCGCTCGTGAACAAATATCTGGGTGCAGACAAGATCCAGGATTTGCTCTGCGGCACATTCGACAGCATCCAGTTTATCACGTTGAATGGTGAAATGAGGCTCAAGAAAGAAGAAAAGAGCAACATCTTTACCGGCAATGCGACTTATACGGGCATGGAAATACCGTTTACGAGTGAGAGCATCGACCTCGGTGCCAGCCCGCTGAAGGGTACATGGCGCGAAGCGGTCGGAGATGGTGAAATCCTCACGATCAGCGATTATGTTCTCAACTTCACTTATGGCGAGTTCATTTATGCCGTTTTGGGCAAAGCGCTTGGTGTTTTCGACGAGGAAACCGGCAAAATTAATCTCGCCAGCAGCGGTATTTGCGATAAGATTTTCACAAAAGACCTGAGCCTGCCCATCGTTGGCAGTATCGATGTGAAAGGTCTCGTTGGAATGTGCGGTTTGGCGTTGTCTTTCGGCGATAAATACGCCTTCGATTTCGCCGTTAGCAAGACGACCAAGCTGAGTCTCAAGCTCCAGGGTTCCGGCGAGTTCACGAAGGGTGAGATGGATGCATGCACTCCAGCTCCGAACAAGATCGGTTGCATGGCGAGAAATATCGAGAACGGTATGTGGGAAGGTACGGGCTCTCTCGGTGCGGAAACGGCTGATGGCTCGACACAGGATCAAACCGTGAACGGTGCCTGGATTGCCTATACCGATGAACCACCTGAGATTAAATTCGGTACGAAGGATCTCGCGACTTATAAAGCCGAAAACAGCCTCTGCCGTGAGAAGATTAAAGAGGATGCCGAAAAGAAAGCCACGTCGGGCAAATCCAATAGCGATTGCCTGATGGGAACATTTGAGAATCCTGAACAGCGTTCTAAAAACAACCTTTGCGACTCCAGCGAAAACTGCAAGAATTATGTTTCCGTTGTCGTTTGTACAAAGGATGGCAAGTTCAATCCTCGCTATACCAATGCGACCGAAGCTCAGATCATCAAGGCTGCCAATGATGCCTGTAAAGACGCCATTAATAACAAGACGGATTCAACGGGTTGCGACAGCGTCGATATCGTCAACGAAGGCAAGGGCATTACCAATGCTGAGTGTATTAAGGATGGGTGTAAAAACGCTGCATGTAAGGACAATCCGAGCATCGTCGTTTGTGGCGAGGATGGTAGTGTGATTGCTGATGATACCTTGAAGGAGGAAACACTTTGTACAATAACTGAAACGGAAGGTGCGAAAACTTACGATTGTTCTGCCGGGGCTGAATCCGCCTGTGCCGGTAAGTGCAATTCTCCGGGCTGCGTCATGAACTCGGAAGTCAAGAAGTGTTCAAAAGACATTTCCAAACCTGAAGAAAAGGAAGAAGTTGAAGACACGAAGGTGCCCGAAGTCATCGCAAGTTGGGACTTCTCCGAATACTTCAAGAAAGACGCTGAGCTTCATACTGCGGCAACCGGCAGTGGTATTCAGGCAAAAGATGGTGCGGCTAAAGAAAAATTCGTGCTTAAATTCAAGTGCGACAATGACAAACAGCTCAATCTCAAGATGGTTGCCGGTACCGATGGCAAAGTCAAAGCAATTGGTACGCGTGCTGTGAACGGTAAAGTGGGTAAGGACATTATCTGCAACTTCACGATCAACGCCAATGCCGGTACTTGTAAGATCGACAAAGTCGAATACTCGTCGATGGATTCAGGACGTGTCGTTTTCTTCGATACCGACGGTGGTACGCCGACAGGCTGGAGCAATTCCGGTGCGGAATGGCATAAAGCGACGATCAACATCAAGGATTCGGATGCAAAGGGCAAGTTCAACAACATCCGCATTTGGCCGACCATTTCGGGTGACGAGAATGCCGATTACAACGATTACAAGATGATGCGTCTCGATGACATCAAGGTTTGGGGTGTTTGCGAGTAGTAATTCTCAAATCTCATCTATAACTTAAGCGCCAGCCAGCAATGGCTGGCGATTTTTTTGAGGAATAATATGAAAGCGATACTGGCTTCACAGAATGCTCACAAGGCGCAGGAATTTGCCACGGCCATTCATTCCATCGAGGTCGTTCCTGCCCCGCATGGCGTCGAAGTGGACGAAAATGCGGATGATTTTATTGGCAATGCCCGGCTCAAAGCCCGTGCTTATGCCGCAGAATTTGCTCAAAACGCGCTCGCCGATGATTCCGGTCTCTGCGTCGATGCCTTAAACGGAGATCCCGGCGTTCACAGCCAGCGGTTTGCCGTCATGGGGAGTGATGTCGACAACGATCCGGACAGAACGGCTGCCAATAACTGCAAATTGTTGCGGCATCTGGCAAACGTTCCGGAATCCAAACGCGGGGCACATTTTTCTTGTGCGTTATGTCTCGTCGTCGTCGAACCGGATGACATCAGGACGATGATCGAGAGGGCGCATGAGCCGGTTCCTCAAAATGCTAGATTTTCCTTTTATGATGCGGAGAATCGCGAGGTCGACAAGGACTGTGACGGCATCGTGAGGGCCGAGCTGGCTTTCGAAGCGCAGGCGCATGGGCACATTCTGACCGAAAAACATGGCCAGGGAGGGTTTGGGTATGACCCATTGTTCTTCAGCCCGGATGCCGGATGCACTTTTGCAGAACTGACGTGCGAGCAGAAACTCACTGTGTCACATCGCGGACGGGCAATTGCCATTTTGCGCGAAATATTCAAATAGGGGCGGGCGTATTGGCAGTGTTGTGAAATAATATATATTATTGTAATAAATTATATATATTATTGTCTTTATCGTTATGTATGAATCTGCCAATAGCCCGCCCTCGGCTGCGTATCGGAGTCCGATAGCAGCCGCAAAACAAATAAAAAAGACGTTCCGAGGAACGTCTCTTTATCCAAGCGTGCAGTCTTGCACGCCTCATACGATATTAACCCACGGCGATGGGATCGGGCTCATCGTCACCTTTCGGATGGAGCGCGTGCATTTTGTCATCGCTCGGATCGCGGGTAAGAATCGTTCCGACGGGGCTGTCGAGAAATTCAATGACATCGGGAGAATAATTGACGATGAGGTTCATGTCGACTGCGCCGAAGTTGTTGCCATCCTGGAGATAGTCGGGGTCTTCATCGCCTGCAAAGAAGCGCCAGCCGGAATCGTCAGGCGAGATGGGGTTGTCGTGAACCATAACGGAGATGCGGAATCCGTCGCAGAGGATGCGGTCGGACGCGACACCGGTCTTGCCCTGATATTCCAGACCGAGAAGCGCCTGAATCTGATCATCCTTAATCGCGAGCTGTTTGTAATTCTTTTCGCACCACGCATTGAGCGACCAAATGTCATCGGCGAAGAGCTGCGTGACGATTCTCATGTTGATGTCGAGGAATCCGGCCAGACCGTCCTCTTCGACGCGTCCCATCTGGACAAACATGAAATAGACGGCACCGGTAAGGGCGCTGATGGCGTAATCGATGAAATTGTCGAACACGTTGTTCGCAATTTTGGCTTCTTCGATGATGAGGCGAACAGCGGTTTCGTCATCGATAATGCCGCATGCTGCTGACGCACGGACGAGCATGATGCGTTCGCCGATATCCCATGCCAGGAAGCCCTGTGAACCGACGAGATCGCGAAGGTTCATCGCAAAGTCGCGGCTCGTCTCGTAATTATGGCGTCCTTCATCTTCGAGTT
>JAZODZ010000558.1:0-1814 GCA_045597285.1 Myxococcota bacterium | reverse complement strand
CTTGCCAACCATGAGATCGACAAGCGATTTTCCGAGTCCTTCCTTGTCGAGATTCAGATATTCAAGAAGGCTCGTTGGGTCAGAAGATGCAACCCAATACGAACGAAATTCCCCACTTTCAATCGCCTGCATCACAGAGTTAGGATTATAGGCCGAACCGACATTTTTTAGTTTATAGCCGTCATACCAGAATTTCATTTTTGCCATATCGACATGAAATTCATCACAAAGCGATTGAACCTCATCTTTGGTAAATCCCACGTAGGGGGCAAACTTGCCAGGCTGTAAAATGGTATATTCCCTGAATTCCGAAATCGCCGACTGACTTCCGTCCTTCTTTATCGGCAGAATGCCCGTCATATAGGCTGCAGCAAAAACCTTGTCCGTGATATTGATACTTTTAAAAAGACTGCGCAAAAACTCAAGATAAGATTTTTGCATAGCAACAGAGCAGTCCTTGTTTCGGATTGGCGAGTCCCACTCGTCAACAATTGCGACAAATTTGCGGCCGCTGGCTTCGACAACATTGTTAAGCAATCCTCCCAATGACTCTGCATCATTGACATTGGGGTATTGCTTGTGAATCTCAGCCGATACATTCCGTATAATAAAATCCAAAAAACCTTGAGCACCAGCATAGCCCATGGTTTCAGCGATATCGATACAAAGGACATTATACTTGTTCAGATGTTCCCGATACGTCTCGTCCTTTGCGATTTCGAGATCGTCAAACAAAGGTGCCGAGTCACATCCCCAACTATAATAGGCGCAGAGCATCTGTGCCGCATACGACTTGCCAAATCGCCGCGGACGGCTAATACAACTCAGCTTGTTCGGTTGCCCAATCGATCGGTTTACCACACCGATAAGTCCTGATTTATCGACATATTTTCCATTCCGCTTGACGCGGAATGCCTCGTTGCCCGGATTGATATAGATGCCCATCACAACCTCCTGTTCATTCTGACAGTGGGGTATGTTCCACTGTCATTCTCTTTCCACCATAACTCGCCCATCCCCATTCTTTCTCGTCATCTCTCTACCCTATTCTAAATTTCCCCCGAAGCTCTCTATCAAACACGTATGCTTTTTGTCGGGATCATCCTTATCATAACTGATTCCGACCAATAGGATTTCGTCTGTATAATTTTGTATAGAAGCTGGATAATTGCGTTGTTTGATTTGTGCAATCGCACCTTCGGCATCTCGTTCGGGATGTGCTTTATCAAGTGCCTTGAGTTCAATCACGAGTGCAGGATAATCCGAATTACGTTTGGGTAAATATACAATATTAGCATAGCCCGTGCCACCGGCGAGTTCTTCCATTTGTACATATTCATCGCGGTAGGCGAAATAGGCGAGTTTTATCGTGCCGCGAAGGGATTGTTCGTTGTTATAATGGCGAGGACTGTATTCCTCGGTATGTACTTTTTGGAGTTCTGCGGCGACTTTATCCGCATACATATCCGCCGTATCTTTCATCAATTGTACACTTCGTTTGACGCGCTGGATTGTCTCCACGTGTGTCACCCTATGTACAGACTGTGCATATTCCATGCGGATTTCCTCGTTCGGGATGCGCACAGTCTCGCGTTCCTCATCATAAGCCAGATAACCGTAATGCGTCAGCAACGTGAACACATCATCTTCAGTTTCGAGACAAGACGGATCGTTGCGGAACAACCCCGGATTAAGAGGTATTTCCTTGCCAATCATGAGATCAATGAGAGATTTTCCGAGTCCCTCCTTGTCGAGATTCAGATATTCAAGAAGGCTCGTGGGGTCAGAAGATGCAACCCAATACGAACGAAACT
>JAZODZ010000557.1:0-4592 GCA_045597285.1 Myxococcota bacterium | reverse complement strand
ATGTGTGCAGATCCGTGTCATTATATAAAAAAGCTCTAAATACCCGTGCGGCAAGCGCGTCATGTACGAAATTGGCTTTGAGGACGATAGAACAGTATTCCCCTCAGTGTTCTGGCGAGCTTGCCAATATGCCCGTCACTGATCTAACCGAATTGTGCAGGAAGGGGGAGGAAGCCAGAAAGAATCCACAGGAAATCTGTAATTCCTTGACATATTATAAAAATATTGTGTTATTAGGATTTGCAGACCAAAAGTGTATGGAAGATGCCCGAGAAGTGATCGTGCAGTATTCGGCGCAATGCCGCAAAAATATTGATTTTCCGGATGAAGATGCTGATAAATATACTCAGGAAATCGCAGAAAATTTATGTAGGCAGGCATCGGTGGCAAAATACGATGAAAAAAATGTCTGCAAGTCCCTTCTATTTTATAAAAAGGCGCTTGAAGTATTCAGTACCGACAAAGATTGTCTGAATGATGCCATATCAACGATTGAGCAGTATTCTGGGCAATGCCGCACTGACCTTACTTCCTCTGACCATGCTAAAAAAGACAAGACCAGGAAATACGGCCGGCCTAGGGATTCTCAATTAAGCCTGCCATTTGATGACGAATATTCGAATAGGCGCAGCTATGGAGAGCGTGAGCAGGAAACCAGTTTGAGGATAAAGGATGATGAGCTCGAACTGCCGTTTGATTACGGCACGCCTAAAAAAGGCAAATCCAAGAAAGACGGTTCCTCAAAGGGCAAAAAAAAGCCCAGTTCGGGCAGACCGACGGATGTCGAGATGCGTTTGCCGTTTTAGCAGGGGGAACAGTTACCGAAAAGTGATTTATTTGGGAATATTGCTTTCATAAGTATACATTGGCTTCAGGCAATCGAGAGTGGGTGTTTCGCGTCACTGAGATGCGCATTTATCCACGTTTTGGGCGAATCAGTTGAAATCGTGATGGGAATCAGTGCAGGAGAGGAGAAAAATGCGGAGTTTGAAAGAGGCTGTTTTGGGGGCTGCCATAGGTGATGCGGTCGGCGTTCCGTATGAGTTCAAGAGACGCGGCAGCTTTTGCTGTTCAGATATGGTTGGCATGGGATCCCATCAGGTTGAGAAAGGCACCTGGTCCGATGACACTTCGATGATGCTGGCAATCTGTGACAGCATCCGTCAGAACCGGGGGCGGATAGATACGAACGACATTCTGGCGAAGTTCTGCCACTGGGCATTTGATGGGGCCTACACCTGCGATGGCAATGTGTTTGACATCGGGAATACCGTCTTGCGTGCCTTGAGCAGCGGGCACGGGCTGGGAGGTGAGCGCGACAACGGCAACGGTTCCCTGATGCGTACTTTGCCCCTGGCTTTTTGCGATGCTTCGGATGATGAAATTGCGCAGGTTTCTGCGATTACCCATGCGCACAGGCTGTCGACGGACAGCTGCATCTGTTACGTCCATATTGCGCGTGATTTGAATGCGGGAATGTGCTTGCGGGAAGCTGTCGGTCGGAATGTCCCGAATCACGAGGCGTTTCAGCGTCTTAAAAATGTCTTTTTATTGCCGGAAGCGGAAATTTACTCGACCGGGTTTGTCATTCATACGCTGGAGGCTTCGTTGTGGTGTCTCGGCACGACGTCGAGCTATCGGGACTGCATTCTGAAGGCGGTAAATCTTGGGGATGATACGGACACGACGGCTTGCGTGGCCGGCGGCCTTGCCGGTATCGTGTATGGGCAGGAAGGGATTCCATCGGAATGGGTCGACGGGCTTCGCGGGAAGGAACTCGTGGAGGCGTGGCTGTTTTAGCGTTGCGGCCTGGACTTTGTTCGGTTTTTGTGTCGGCACGCCTATTGGCATACGGCGTGCCCGCCGCGCTATTGCATACGCGCGGCGTCATGATTTGGCTGGACTGTTACACGGGTAGGTAAAGAATTAGGTAATAATCTTGAAAACATTTTGTGGGCGTAGTAAAAACGATCTGCCGCATTTTGCGGCAAATCAGAAATTTAAATCACTGCTATTTTTAGGAGAAGAAAAATGGCGAAACCCGTTGTTGATGCTAGCGTTTGTGTCGGTTGTGGTAGCTGTGAGTCAGGTTGTCCTGCGGAAGCGATTAAGGTCAGTGATGACGGTGTGGCCGTTGTCGATGTCGATGCGTGTGTGGAATGTCTTGCCTGTGTAGATAACTGCCCAGTCGGCGCCATCAGCGAAGGCGAATAATTGCAGTGCGGCGTCTGCTGCGTTGTAATAAAAAAGCATCTGCGTGCAGATGCTTTTTTTTTATCCGAGTGAATGTTTGAATAGGGACTGAAATGAAAATATCAGAATTAAGGGCCAGGGAGAGTTTTGATGCCTGTCTTGAGCGGACGGTTCAGCAGGGGATGGCTCTTTATCCGGAATATGTTGACAGGAATGCGAGTGAACTGTGGTTTGAACATCCCTATTTCAGCGTCTATGTGACTCGCGGTTTTTGCGCGGACGGGCGTCGTTATCTGAAGAATCAGTATCGATATGCACCGAAACTGTCCAGACGCTTGTTCCAGGCGCCGGCTGTAGAGCTGTTGGGGACTGTGCCGGTGTTTGAGAGGATGCTCAAACCTGCGTTTGAAACGTGCGGGTGTGCGAATGCGTCCAGTTTGATGTGGATGCCGGGAAACCATCGCTTCAGGCTGTTCGACTTTGGACGAAGGAATGTCTGCGTTTTTCCGAAATATGGATTTTCCACAGACGGAATCGAGAAGGAAATTGAATTCAGGATGAAACATGCCGAAGAATTTGGCTGGATGATTCCGATTGACAAAGCGGACGAAGGTCGTGTCTCGTTTGTGGAACCATTGCTGGAAACGCATCCACTCGATCGCGAGTTTTCTGCACGCAGGCGACGCCTTGCCCTTGAACAGGCCGCGCATGCTTTGAAGGAGTTGCATGGTATCGACAGCGGCCTAATCAGTGCGGCGAATTATTTGTGTCGGAAACTCGAACAGTATGATGCCGCCAAAATGCGCGTCAAATCTATGTTTCCGGGATTTTGTCCGGACTGTGTCGATCGGGTTTGGCAAAAAGTAGCATCTGTCATTGAAAGGGCGGGAGAGGTAGAGGTCTGCCTGACGCACGGCGATTTTCAGCCGGGCAATGTACTCATTCCAAGCGGGGATGACGGCCGTATTTGGCTGATTGACTGGGAAGACGCGGCAATTCGGGCACGTTGTTATGATGCGATGACCTGGGCATTAAAAAGCCGGTTTCCGGTTGGTCTGGGGCGGCGAATTTGCAGGTTTTCTGGTCTGGAGAATTCATTGTTCGGTGAAGAAAAGATGCCTCGTGACTTACTAGTGGCGCTTTGGGCGGCTGAAGAACTTATCTGGCGTCTCGAGGCGACTTCACGTCCCGGCATTACGCGTCTGTCGCCAGAAATTGGCCAGATTCTGAGGGAACTTGAGGAAATTCATTTTTGGTGACGGGAAAAAATGCCCGGAATAATTTGCTGTGCGTGAGCGTTGAGTTGCGAAGAATGCAATAATTGTTGATTATTTTTTCATAAACGCTTATCCTATACAATTGGTATAGTGTATGCCGGAAACGCTGGCATTGTAGGAGGGCATTTATGAAGAGATTACTGATCGCATTATTGAGCGTAGTTGCGGGGACTGTCGTCGGCTGCGTGGATGAAAATAACGAAGTTCAGTTGCCGGATCAGAACGGCAAGTTAAATGATATCGTCTTCGGCGAGCTGGTAACAGATACGGGAGAGTGTAGTCCTGGGGATGTCGTTCGTTGTTTTTCCGGTCCAAGTGACAAGGTAAATGTCGGTATCTGCAAAGCCGGATACTATGAATGTATTCAGGAAGAAAGCGGCAAATGGGTTTGGGATGCCACCGAGTGCAGGGGAGAGGTTCTGCCTGATTATACCTATCCCTGTTCTTCGGAAGACCCGGAGGTGGACTTTGACTGTGATGGCACGCCGGACAATATGCAGGATGAAGACGGGGACGGCCTGACCATCTGCAGTGATGACGGCTTTAGAGAGGATATGTGCGATGTTGCGGGGGGGGGTGATAGCAGTCCCAAGACAAAAAGCCGTCGGACAAATAAACTCAAGGCACTGTGGACGCATGAATATCCCTATATTGGTTCAACACAGACTGTGACACTTCAGCCGGGTACTTATAAGTTGGAAGTCTGGGGTGCACAGGGCGGTGGTAGAAACCTCGGGATCAATGGCTGTGGTGATACAAGTCAGGGATATAGCGGTCTTGGTGGGTATGCGGCAGGGACGATCAAACTGACGACCGAAACGCAGGTTCACATCAATGTCGGTGGCGCTGGACACTGTGCGGAAAGCGGCATTGCACTGGGCGGGTTCAACTGCGGGACGGAGCCAGGCGATTGTACGGGATATGGCTCGCAATCTACAGAGTGGGGCGGCGGCGGTGGCGGCGCTACAGATATTCGCATTGGCTCGAATAGCCTCTATTCACGTGTCATCGTTGCCGGCGGCGGTGGCGGCGGCGGTGAAGATCCCAGTGATTACTATGGACACGGTGGTGGTTTGACCGGTGTTGGGTATAGCTCATACGATGCAACGCAGACATCTGCAG
>JAZODZ010000556.1:0-4848 GCA_045597285.1 Myxococcota bacterium | reverse complement strand
CATATAGAGGTTAAATAAAATCTCTCTTTTCCATGACTACAGCGGCAATACAAATTAAAACGACGATATAGGTCAGGCCGTGTAGTGAGGACCACAGAACATGCGATGCGGGAATATCGAGGGCGTAACTGACTTGTGTCGATACGTCGAAGTGGTCGAAATTGGGGAGGACGAACTGAGCGCCGTTCATAAAGGCACGGAGCTCGATCATCTTGCTTTGTTCAGCATATATCCCAATTTGCGGATAAAGACTCGCGATGATGACGAAGCCGACGCTCATCAGGCTGGAAAGCATGGAACTCGAAAACGTCGAGAACATGAGCGCTGCAGCTGCAATGACGAGCGATTCCATGTAAGTCAGCCAGAATGCCTGGAAGAGCGTGACATCGACGTTCATGCTTCGTACGAGGAGCAACCCGACAAACACGAGAAACATGGCGGCAAGTTCTACAAAGAGCGTCACGCCAATGCCCAGAAATCGTCCGATGATGACCTGATATCGGCGCACGGGTTTTGACAAAATCGTGTAGATAATTTTGCGATCCATCTCGCGATGAATCAGGCCGACGCCAGTATAAATGGCCAAGCCGATGCCCATGACCATGATGAACGTCATGCCGACATCGCGGATGACGCGTTCTTGTTCATAAAGGGACAGTTCACCGAGAACGAGGGAAAAAAGAAATATCGCGATTGCAAAGAAGCCAATGCCGTACAGAATCTTATTGCGGATAGCTTCTCGAAATGTCTGCGTGATGAACGCATTCAACGTAAGCCACATGACAATCCTTATGATGGTAAAGTTCAGGGAGACTGTTTAGTCTTCTTTTGTTTCAGCGTCGGCTGGTTCTTCGGAAGAAGGGGATTCATTTGCCTTTTCTTTATCGGCGTCTTTCTTTTCGCTACTGCCGGCACTGGTATCCGAATCTTTGGTAAAGAGTGATTCGAGATCGGCACCGCGTTCCATGACGTGTTCGACGATGAGGCCGTCACTGATTGCGCGGCTCAAAAGCTCATTTAGGTGCGTGGCGGACTTGGGGCCGAGCGTGATAGAAACGGTTCCGTCTTTGATATGGTGCGTTGTGTCCGCATCTTGTTTCAGCTGTTCTATGAATTCCTGGTTTGGGGTTCCCCGAAGGATGATTTCGATGGACTTTTCGCTTGAAACGAGCTCGTGAAGTGTGCCGAGTTTTTCCATTTTTCCTTGCCGTATCACGCCCACGCGGTCGCAGAGGCGTTCGACATCCGGCAGGATATGGCTTGAGAAGAATATCGTCTTGCCCTTGTTCTGGCATTCGCGAATGATTTCGGCCACATCGCGGCGACCGATGGGATCGAGGCCTGACTGTGGTTCATCGAGGATGATGAGTTCAGGATCGCCGATCAGCGCTTGTGCCAGACCGATGCGTTGCTGCATGCCTTTCGAGAACTGGCCGAGGCGTTTGTTACGGGCATAAGTCATTCCGACGCGTTCCAGCCAGAAATCTACTGTTTTAGCGCGGTTTTCCCGGATGCCGTACAGTTTTGCATAGAAATCGAGAATCTCGAATGCTGTCAGGCTTTCATAGTAATAACTGACTTCGGGAAGGTAGCCGAGCTTGCGGCTACACTGCCTGTCAAACCCGTCGAATCCCATGAGCTTCATTTGGCCGGAAGTCGGGCTGATAAGGCCTGTCAACATTTTAATCGTCGTCGTTTTGCCGGCGCCATTGGGGCCAATCAGTCCAAATATTTCGCCGGGTTCCACGCGAAGGGAGACGCCTTTGACTGCGTCGACGCGTTTTCGCCGAAAGCCGACATAAAAGGTTTTACACAAGTTGGTGAGTTCAATAATGGGTTCTGACATGACTTATCATGGCAAAAAAAAGAGAGGGCTGCGGCGTATGCAATAGCCGCAGCGAACGCGGCGTATGCAATAGCCGCGTCCCCATGCTCTAAAGTTTAAAGGAAACGGAAATTTGCGTGCAGCCATCTGCAGTAGGCGTGAGGTTCATCTGTCCGTTGAACTGGCGAAGAATTGGGAGGATATACTTAAACTGGTTGACTGGTGGGTAGGTTCTGGCGAGCTCCTGTGAACCGACGAGGAGATCGAGGATGTTCTCGTCGCGGGCAGGCATGATGTTGATGGAAGCCAGTTTGTCGATGATTTCTTCGTGCGTGAGGGACGAACCGTTGTGGACTATCGTGGCCGAAAACTCGCGAGTCAGCGGGAGGAGGAAGACGTCGATGCGGCTGTTCACATCGGTTGTGGGGTAGGCGTTGTCGACAATCGATTCGAGGAGTCTGTCGATAATTGTCGAAAAGGCAAGCGCGATGACCGAGCGAAGCGAGTCGACGGGAAGTTCGGATTCGCGTGGATAGTCGTTCGTGTTGACGCTGATGAAGATATGCTTTTTCAAATAACGGCAGCGGTTCTGGGCATTCTGGAGCAGGTTCTTGAGTGCATCCGGGAGATAGGTGATCAGATTTCGGACGTTCTTGTTCAGAATTTGAATTCGTTCCCAGGCGACCGGTTCTTCTTCGGCATGAAGCTCGAGAGAGTCGTAAATAAGGCTGAGGGACTCGAGCATTTCCTGGAAAAATGTCATTGGAATCGGCACCGAGGCTTTGACGAATTCCAGATCGGTATCTTTCGGCTGGACCCATTCGGGGCAGAGGTTGTTCGCCACGTTGATCATCTGATAGAGCATGTCCTCGATGCGTTTGCGATCGATCGTGTCGTCATAGGCGAGGTGGTGAAGCTCGAAGATAAACGCAATGACCGGCGGGAAATCGGTCGTCATGCCGAGGACTGACATCCGTGCTTCGATACGCGACATCTCGGAATTGAGCATTTCGGGGTTGTCGGCATCGATGGACGAAAGCAGATGGTTGAGGGCTGCGATTGTCTTATTAAAGAAGAGGCGGACCTGGGTTGAGCCTGGCAGGACGGAGATTTTGGGGCAGCCTTCTTCTATCGCACGGATGATGCGGGCGCACTGACGGCTCATCGATCTATTGTCGGTGTTGATGAAATCGTTTTTCGGAATATCTTCGAGATGTTCGAGCAGAAGGTGCCGTGCAGGTTTCATTTCGCAGACGGTCGAAAGGTGCAGAAGGCTGCGAATGAGGGAGCTGTAATATTCAGTCGATGTCGGCGTCGACGTGTTCATCCACACCAGCTGGAGTTCTGACAAAATGCTGTTGAAGCGTTTGACGATGAACCAGATTAAACCGTCGCGTGGCTTGCCGGGCGTCTGATAGAGCGAAAGCAGCGTGCTGTAGAACAGCTGATAGGACATGACTGCCGGAGTATAGGGATCGTTGTCGATAAACTTGAGCAGTCTCTGGCAGATGTTCTGGAGAAAGCCGGCGGTAAAGCACAGCGCGTTCATCACAGATTCAGCGGCGGGTGGTGCGTCGTCGCCACGAGGCACGCGCTCCAGAAGGGAAAGGAGGATTTCGATGGCCCTTTCGATGGCGTGGCATTCGATGAGGCGTGCGTTGATCAAGCAATCCTCGAGTTCCTGCGTCGATATTTTTTCTGGCGTTTCCAGTTTGGAAAGGAGGTCTTCCGCAAGGGCGTGAACGTCATTGACAACTGTATAGGCCGAAAGTTTGCGGTTGAGGACTTTTTTCCTGAACAGAACCTGAAGACTTTCATGGTTGATCTGTTCGATATCTTTTTCGTCGATGGCTTCTGTTGGGAACGAGCGAAGATCGTCGGCGATATGGATCATTTCCTCGGCGCTTGTTCTCGGGAAGGATTCCCATTTTTCATCGAGGCGATTCAGGATGTCGCAAATCCATTCGATATCGTTATCTTCGGCGAGTTTCGACAGGGTTTTGGCGCGATCGCGCATCGTGCTGAGGCGAAGCTGGTCGGGGGCGATAAGGGGCAGTGCACTTCGAATGAAGGATGACCATCGTTTGACGAACGGCTGTTTGGCCTGCACTTCGGTGGGAACGTTGAATTTGGAGATGAGAAGATCCAGGTGTCTGATCTTCTTTTCGGAAATCGTCTCGGAAAAATGTGACTGAAGAAGTGTGCAGACTTGCTTATATTTTTCGTAAAATGGACGTTCCGGCGTGTTGGGAAGCGTTATTCCTTTGAGGATTTTGTACTGTTCCGTAAATATGGCTTCGAAATCGGACAGTTTGTATTCGCGTGCAACCTGACAGGCATTGTTCAGGCTTTTGGCGGCATCTTCGAAGCCGCTTGCGTAGCCGTAAAATACTGCGGATTCGATATAATGCAGGGATTCGGTGACAAGGGCTTCGATGGTTCTGGACAGTTTGTTGACTGTGCGAGTTGTCAGTTCCGAAGGGTTAATGCCATCGTTGACGGCGAGTGGCGCGTCTGCGGATGGCTGTCCAGGGGTGAGCCCAAGCGTGGAATAAAGGACCTCGAGGCTGTCGGTAAATCGTGCGGTGTCGAATCCTACTGAGCGTTTGGAAATATAAGTCAGCAAATAGACGAGGCAGTTTAAGAAATCGTTTACCTTGTCTTCGAACTGTTTCATCCTTTGCGGATCGAACTTGCGTTCAGACTGCTGGCCGATTTCCACATCGGTGAATGTTATAGGAAGAAGGCTTCCGATATGCGCTATGAGGGGAAGCTGTTCGGGAAGTCCTGCAAACGCAAGGATATTCGCCAGGCGGTTCATCTGTTTTTGGAGGTCGCAGACTTCCTCGCTGTGCTTTTGCACGAGGATGAGTTCCAGATCGTCGAACAGGCGCATTCCGATAAGGGAAACGAACTGCCATAGCTGGGGATCTTTGAGCGGATCGGCATCGGCGTGCTCTCCGGTATGGTCTTCGAGTCGTTTTTCTGCCTGTTGCTGAAGTGTGACGATATCCAGCGTCTGG
>JAZODZ010000555.1:0-3475 GCA_045597285.1 Myxococcota bacterium | reverse complement strand
CACAAGTTCTATCAGCTCGGCCTCGTCATGGATCCGCATGGCACGACGACGACAAAGCACATTCTGACAGAGTCTTCCGAGACCGGCCCCTTGTACGAAACCGTGACCACAAACGACGACAGCGTCAAATTCAATCTCCAGTACGGCGTCCGATGGAAATGGTTTGCCGGTCGATTCGGCATTATCGAGAACACCGGCGGTCTTGGTGGCGATGTCCTGCTCTTTAAGGACAACTGGGTCTTCAACTTCGACCTGTTCGCCTTTAACGAAAACGAATATCCGCGCATCCGTGGCACGACGCTCATCTACCTGTCGCTCTTCACGCCCGAAAGCATGAAATGGGCGCGGACATTCTATATTTCTGCCGGGTTCGACGATCCGCTCAACACGAATATTTTCGATTACTACTTCGGCATCGGGTTCCGTTTCACGGACAACGACGTGAAAAGCCTCATGAGCATCATGCCGAAGATTTAAAACCTAAACGATCCACGTGCCGTCTTGCTGGATGCCGCCTTCGCGGCAAAACATGGCATCGTGGATTTGGCCGCTCACGGGCAGTGCCGCACCGTCGTGAATGCTCACATTGCCTAGAATTTGCAACGATTTGGGAATGTCGGCATTGCCAAAAAGCCAGGATGACACGGCGTCTGCCGTTTGGGACAGGCATTTCCCTTGGGCGAGCATCGGAAGGAAACCGGGCGCGGAAAGGCATCGTGCCTGTGCATCGAGATAAGTGGCGGGGGTGCCGACATCGGCGAAGAATACCTCGGTATCGGGTTCCCAGGCGTGGATACGAGTGCCGGAAGCCAGCATGTCCCGATAGATTTGCGTGACGAGGCAGACATTTTCGCCGTCCGGAATCGCATCGAGCACGCGTTTCTGGACGATATGAATGCCGCTGAAACACCGCGGCAGAAAAGATTCGACGCGATAGCCGGCCTTGAACCAGTCGCGAATGCACACGATCTCGTGATCGACGACGCCAATCATGCCGAGGGATTTTCTCACGTTTTCCTTGACTTCAGCCGGTCTGGGAAGGACGACGAGCGTAACATCTGCGCCCGATTCGAGGTGCGAAGCCAGGGCTTTGGACAAATCGGCGGCGCACAGCACGTCGCCGTGATAGATGATATACGTGTCGCATTCCGGCATCATGCGGGCGACTCGCGCCGCGCCGCCTCCCGTGCCGAGTATTTCGTCGTTCTCGCGGGAAATTGCGATGTCGCGTGTGCCATCGAGCCATTTGCCGCCATCCATTGCCTGGACCATGCGGTCGGGCAGATGATGGACGTTCATGCCGAGTTCCGAAAGGCCGGCTTTTTCGAGGAAATGGCGAGCATATTGAGCCATCGGGACGCCGCAAAACGGGATTGCGGGTTTGGGAATGACGTCGGTCAAAGGGGCCAGGCGTGAGCCGTATCCGGCACATAAGAGGATTCCGCCGATTCTTGGCATAAAACTACTCCCTGCATGGAATGATGAATCCCAAAAAAGTTCCGGAGGCGTATGCGCTGGCGCATAGCCTCCGGCAAGGCGCGGCGTATCGGCACGATAGCCGCGCAAACATAAGAAAAATCAGGTTCTGCAAACGGAACAGCCGTCGTGAACGCGGCCGTCCTTGAGTTCGTCCTGCGTGGCCTTGCGGACGGCGAGCACCTGGACATCGAAATGGAGCGTCTGACCGGCGAGTGGGTGGTTGCCGTCGACGTAGACATTTTCGTCGTCTATTGAGACGATCCAGAGCGGAAACGGGCGTCCGTCCTCGGATTTGGCCGTCATGCCCGCACCGACGCGGAACATCGTCCCTTCCGGGAACAGCGATTTGGGCACCGCCTGAGGCTCGCCTTCGCGCAAGCCGTAACCGTCCTCGGGCGGAACGTCGACATGAAATCGCTCTTCGACTTTGCGGCCTTCAAGCGCTTTTTCAAGGCCTCGCAATATCGCGCCGTGACCATGCAAATAACGCATCGGGTTGTCCCGCGTTGCCAAATCGAGCACCTCGCCTTTGTCATCGCTGAGAACGAAGATTATCGAAGGAACGGTATCCTGTGCAACTGTATCAGTTTTCAATGATTCTGGAGTTTCATTTGTCATAACAATGCCTGCAAAAGCGGTGGTCGAGAAATTCGGCCGGCCGCGCTATAGGACTACGACTGAAATTTCGCAAGAATTATTGCTATCAGAGCAGATAAATGCCCTCGTTGCGGCATGATTCGATCATCGAAGGCGGCCAGAAGCTGACCTGAACCTCGCCGATGTGCTTTTTCTTGAGCAAAACGAGGCAGAGGCGCGACTGGCCAATGCCGCCGCCAATCGTCTGCGGAAGCTCGTTGTTGAGCAGCATTTGGTGGTAGGGCAGGGCAGCGCGTTCGGTGTGGCCCGACAGTTCGAGCTGCGTTTTGAGCGTTTCGGCATTGACGCGGATGCCCATGCTCGACAGCTCGACAGCGCACTGAAGCGGTTCAAACCAGACGAGAATGTCGCCGTTCAGCGACCAGTCGTCGTAGTCGGGGGCACGGCCGTCATGAGGCTGACCGTCCGCAAGTTTTCCGCCAATCTGCGTGATGAACACGGCACCGTATTCCTTCACGATGGCGTTTTCGCGTGCTTTGACGGGCATGCCCGGATACCGTTCGAGGAGCTCCGATGATGAAATGAAGCGGATCTCGTTGGGCAACGCGGGCTTGAGCTCGGGGAACCGGTTGCACACGAGCCATTCGACCGATTTGATCGACGAATAAATGCGCTCGACGACGGTGCGAAGCGTTTCAAACGTGCGTTCTTCAGGCAAAATCACGCGTTCCCAGTCCCACTGGTCGACGTAAACGGAATGAAGCGCGTCCGGCGTCTCATCGCGGCGGATGGCGTTCATGTCGGTATAAATGCCGAGGCCCGGCTCGTAATCGTAGCGCTTGAGCGCCAGGCGTTTCCATTTGGCCAGGGAATGCACGATTTCGAGGTTGACGCCGGTGTGGGCAATCTCAAATGCGACAGGGCGTTCCACGCCGTTCAGATTGTCGTTGAGGCCGGACTGCGGATCGACAAACAGCGGTGCCGAAACGCGGTGGAGGTGCAGGGAATGGGACAGTTCGCGTTCGAACGAATCCTTGAGGAACTTGATGGCCTGCTGGGTCTGTCTGAGATCGAGAATGGACTGGTACATGGGGGCTGCTTTATCGGCGTGGCCGAGGTGAGTGTCAATGACAAAAGCCACTTGTGTGCGTATGTGCGACAAAGTGGTAAGGATTTTGCGCCCATATACATAAAAATCTGGATAATGACTAAAGATTTTATGTTTCCGATAAAAAATGTGATTTGGGGCGTGTTTGGGGGCGTGGCTATCGGCTGCGCCGATACGCCATGCGTGCTCGCCTCGGGGCCGGTCAGAGACCGCGCCCCTACGGCTCGCTGGCGCGGCTATCGCGATGCGATACGCCGCGCCGTAGGCGGTTATGATTACGGCGCCTTCCCG
>JAZODZ010000554.1:0-2998 GCA_045597285.1 Myxococcota bacterium | reverse complement strand
GTGATTGAATGCAAGCGAGTGGCGTCCGCCGATGTCGAATCTGCAAAGCGTAAAAACAAGAAAATGCGCGAACGCGAAATCGTAGATCTCTGCTTGAATGCAAAGTTGGATGAAGGCACGCAACAAATTACAGATAAGGACTATATCGATGGCGTCCAGCTGGCCTTTCCCGCCGCCGACGAAATCGTATGCTACACCGTCGCATTTTGCGGAAAACGCTGTATGGTGCGCAAACTCGGGTAAAATATATATATAATAAACGTGCGCCCACAAAAACCAATGTAAAGACGTGCGGCCCGCACCTCTCTCGCGAGCCGTATGCGCCGTAGGCGCATAGGCTCGCGCACCGCACGGCGTATCGGCACGCGGTCGCCTCACCCGCCCGCCATGCGGCTCCACGACGATTTCGGGGCGCACCATGCGGTATGCGATGCCTCGCGAATCGGTGCGCACGTAACGTGATTCAACCGCCATTGGGGCAAGTCTTTCGGCCAGGCTGGTTTTCTGATCGTCCGAGAGGCCGCTGGCTCCCACCGCGAACACGCGAAACAGCCCGTCCTGTCGGCGCACGGCGAACAACAGGTCGCGCACGGCGTTCCCGAAGTCGATATCATGGATGCGCATGAAATGGCGCAGTTGCTTTATGACTATACTTCGGGCTATCCTTTTCTCGTCTCGCGACTTTGCCAGATTCTCGACGAAAAGAAACTGCGCTGGGACAAGGATGGATTTTTGGAAGCGACAAAAGTATTATATTTCGAAAATAATACGATTTTTGACGATATGCAGAAAAAGCTGGATGATTTTCCTGAACTGTCAAATACCCTTCAGGGGATACTGTTTCTTGGAAAATACTATACTTTTAACCCGGACAACAAGGTTCTCAATCTTGCGAGAATGTTCGGGTTTATCAAACCCAATGCAGATGGCAAGGCGGTCATTTCCAATCGGATTTTTGAAACGAGGCTTTATAATTATTACAACTCAAAGGAGGAGTCCTCAAAGCTCTTTTCGATGGGAGCCATCGACAAGAATCAGTTTATACAAGACGGCCAAATCGATATGGAGCATCTTCTTTCACGTTTTGCCATCCATTTCAACGATATTTACAGCAGAGAAGATGGCAAGTTTGTCGAGGAAAAAGGCCGCAAGCTGTTTCTATTATATCTAAAACCAATTATCAACGGCGTTGGCAATTATTATATCGAAGCACAAACACGCGATGAAACGCGAACCGATATCATTATCGACTATCTCGGTCATCAATATATCATTGAACTCAAGATTTGGCGCGGAAATGCGTACAACGAACGCGGCGAGGAACAAATCGCGGGGTATCTCGATTTTTATCATGCGAAAAAAGGTTATCTCGTGAGTTTCTGTTTTAATAAGAAAAAAAAGAGTGGCGTGAAGACGATACGGGTCGGCGACCGGCAACGCCGGGGATAAAATAGGAAACCCCTACGGGGGTAAAAATGTGTCTAGATGCCCTCGATCCCCCGGTAGGCGCTACGCGCCAACCGGGGGCTTCAAAACGTGAAGCCCTACGGGCTTCGTGTTCTCACGGCTTTGCGTACACCGTGAGAACAATGCCCAGAATCATGAGTAGCAAGATGAAACCGACGAACGCGGCGACAAAGATAATGATGGCAAGGAGGCAGCCATGCATTTTCTTTGGAGGATTGGCCCGTTTATACGATTCCAGGGAATTGAGTTCGGGGGCGAAGCGTTTCAGGAATGATTTGGCAGCGTCGCGGTGCATACTTGTTACATTATGATTTGTACTAAACACCATCGTTTGGAGCGCTTTGCCACATGCCGAAGCAACGTCTTTCTTCGTGAGATAATTCGCGGCCATGACCTCATCATTCGGACAATATTCTTTAAGGTTGGCCAAAAGTAATTCTGCATCATTGGCATTCGGCTTATTTAAAAAACTACTGGCATGAGTATCCATTTCCGAACGTAATTTTTCCATCCAGCTATTTTTAAACTCATCGAAGGATTTTTCAGAGAGCAGATCAGGCGCGATGTGTTCCAGGAATGCTTTTGCTTCATCGCGATGCGTTTGTGTCACATTAGTATTTGTATAAAATACCATCAGTTGGAGCGCTTTGCCGCAGGCCGAAGCCACGTTATCCTTTGTCAGGTAATTCGCGGCCGTGACCTCATCGTTCGGACAATATTCGTTGAGTTTGTTCAAAAGGGATTCGGCAGTAAGGTCATTCCGCGTGTTCAGAATCCTTATTAATGCTGAAATGCATATAAATGGGGGGCTCAGTTGGAGGAGCGAGTTTAAGTGGCTCTTTGATTTTAGGCAAGGCGCGTTTAATATTCTCAGGAAGGAAGCAAATCGTTTGAATTGCGTTTTCATCGGTGATTTCCTCAACTGTTTTATCCATATAAGTAATGATAACTTTTACTACTTTTATGGAACCTAATGTGCTATATTCTCGACGTGATAAAAGTCCGAGATAATCGTTAACACAATAATCTTGCGGTTCCAGTGGACCTGTGATTTTGGTTTCATGAGTTTCGCCGAGCGGTTCGTCAACGCGGTCAAAAACTTGAGTTGTGATATGGATATATTTAATTGTTTTTGAATCTTTAGTTCCTATATAACAAACAGTATATCGTACATCCCAGTCTTCGTTGTTGTTGCCATCGTAGACATACGTCATGCCATGTTCTTTAACAAAATGTCCACAATCGATTTTTATGTAAAGTGGTATGGCAGGTTGCGGATCGAGTTTCGTTTCGTTGATTGCTGGGAAATTGTCATTTTGAGCATTCATTTTAGATACCTGTTATTGAGTGTAATGATGATTGCAAGACACTGAGAGAACTTACATTGATGTAAGTTCTCTCCAAAAATATATGAGGCAACGATTTCTAAAGATGTGGTTAAGTTGCCAGACCAAAGATAGAACGCAATTTCATCTTGATCAGTTTTCGTCTCTCGCTGAAGAATGTATCGAAATCCTTAAGTTCCAAGGAT
>JAZODZ010000553.1:0-3150 GCA_045597285.1 Myxococcota bacterium | reverse complement strand
GCGGCACACGAACAACTCATGAGCCGCCAGCGTTATAATCACGAAGCCTGTCTGCAATGCGCGATTCGTTTTGCTTATTTTTATGCCAACACGCGTTATACAATCATCAGCGAACTACCGGCGGGCAAGGGATATGCCGATGTTGTATTTATTCCGTATATACCCAATGTCCCTGCGATGATCGTCGAACTCAAGCGCAATCATAGTACTGGCGCGGCATTGAAACAAATCGAGCGTAAACAATACTTTAATGTGATGGATAAATATCAGGGCGATTTATTATTGGTCGCCGTGAATTATGATGAGAAGACAAACGAACACAATTGCGAGCTCAAGCGGTTTGTGAAGGACGCATAAAATCGGGCGGCGGCGTATCGGCGCACATGAAACGCGCATGCGTAAATCTGCAGATGCCAGCAATCATCCCCGAAAACGAGAAGAAAGAGGAACAAGGAGAACGGAACATGGCAAAGAAAGACAACAACATGGCGTTATTCGAAGCAATCAATGAAGACGATGTCGAGGCAGTAAAGGCCGCTATCGCCGGGCGCAGATGTCAATGCAAGAGATGAGAATGGCAATACGCCGTTACACACTTGTAAAAATTCTGAAGACGACGATTACGATGAAGAAACCCAATTATTCATGGAATTATATAATAAAAAGACAAATAAATTGTTACCTTTAGAGGAAATATATGATAATGCAGAATCTATCATTTCAAATATGACCAGCTGGCTCGTAGAAGATTTTTACGAAAACAAACCATGTGATGACGACGATGACGATGATGAATGTGATGACGACGAAGAATAGATTCATTTCATTCTACTACGAGACGCCCAAATCAATACATGCGGCGGCGTATCGGCGCAGCCGATAGCCAGCCGCAGCGAGCTGTAGGCGCGTGTCGTGACACGCGCCAAAGCGAGCACGCAGGGCGTATGCGGCAAAGCCGATAGCTTTGCCGCATAGCCCGCGCCCCCCCAAAACTCCCTCGCCATTTGTGATTCAGCGAGTATAATAAGGACGCCATTCATATCCGGATATCCAACCCTATATTGCTGTTAGGGTTCAAAAACAATTAGTGGCGAGATTTTTTGATGTTCACCTCGAACAACGCTCATGACAGGAGGTAGAGAATCATTATGGCACAAACATTACGGTTTAGTCTCGGGGGGACGGAATACGAAGCGGCTCCGGTGAAGATCGAGCGCAAAAAGCTGTACGGCAGGGTCGATACCGAGGCGACGGATGCGAACGGTGCCGTGTGCACGTCGGTCAGGCTCGATCCGGACGGGGATCTCATCATTCCCGCAGGTGCGGTGAAAACGGCGCTCCTCGACGAAGACGGTCAGTGGGTCGAACGCGCAGAGCTCAAACCGGTGGATGCGGAAGGCAAGGAAGTGCCCGTGACTCCATCTTCTTTTGACGGCGTCATCGCGCTCACGAAGAAAGTATCGTCCGAGGAATTTCTCGATCATGCATGGAAGTCCGTTTACCAGTTGGACGACTCTTCGCTGGCAGCGGCACTGGGAGACGACATCTATGCGTTTTCATTCAATTATCGTTCGGGGCCGGGATCGGATGATGGCTACCTGCTTGCCTCGGATGGCACGGCGTTTCTCTTTTCGGGCGGAAAGGCGGAGTTTGATTACATCGGCATTGAGGAAGAGGCCGTCCTGGACGACGACGTGGAAGAAACCTCCGATGACGAAGACGATTTCGATTTTGGGATGATGTGAGGAGGCTGATATGCGCAAAATACACCTTGCAAACGACAAGAAACGCGACGCCGAGATTGGCTTTGAAACAGGGAAAAAGAAGGAGCCGGTATCCTATGTGCTCCCGGATGGCAGAAAGTATGCCGGTGCCCGGCTATTGAAATCCACGCTCGAAACCGAGCCAGACGCACTCTCCAAAGCGCATTCCGACCTCGCTGCAGCCATTGAGCAGAGCGACCCCGAAGTCGATATGGAACTCGTGGGCCGCAAGCTGGAAGGGCTGTCGAAAGTATATCTTTCGCCCGACGGCAGCGTCGCTTATGGCGTCACGCTGACCGAAAAGGTCTATGCCCCGGACGGCACGCTGACGCAATCCCGCGCACCCAAAGAGGTCGCGGCGAACATCGCGATCGATGGGATGTCCATTCGATGGACGGGCAAATCCTTCCCCAAAGACAAGGCGCTTCGCAAATTCGTTTTCGTGCGCAGTTATCAGGTCTGCCATATCAACGGCCTGACTTATGATTTTTTATATGACATGGCAAAAAAACTGGCGGAAACGAACACGCTCATGCTTGTCGGCGGCGGCGAAAAGGGCAACGCCCCGCTCGTGTTTTCCGCAAATGGTACGTCGTACCGCGCTTTCCTCGAAGGGCGCGTCGACGGCGATAAATATATATTAATACTTCGACTTTCTAATCTTGAATTGAAGAGGCTGAACAATGACTAAGACCGCATCTGACAAACTTTCGGAACTGGCAGTTGCCTGCCGTGACGCGGCAGCATTGTATAAACGCCGCGTGGCGGGCATGTTTATGCTCGTTTCCCCAGACAAACTCTCCTCCAAACTCGCCGGCAAGGATTATTGCGTCACGCGCAAGCTGGACGGCATGCTCGCTTATGCCTCATGCGCCGACGGCAAAATCGCCATATTCGGCACGGGCGGACGCGATCTTTCTGCGGTGCCCGTGGCCAAAACCCTGCTCTCCGATCTGAAAAAAGCGAAGAACAAACAGGCCGAAATCGTGTGCGAACTCTACGCATTGCCCGACGTCGGGAACCGCAGCCGTGTGGGCGATGTCGTCGCGGCGCTTGCCGATCCGAAAAAGGCAACCGGCCTGCGCCTCGCGCCATTCGATTATGTGGCGTTGATGCGTGCGGTTCCGCACGCCTCAACGCGCTTTTTCATAGCCAATACGCCGCCTTTTCGAGTTCCGTCATGAACTGCTCCTCTGTCCAGAGTTGTATATTGGCGCCCTTGCTGTTGAGCCTTTGTCCATTTTGCGCTCGTTTCGGATGTGGAAACGAGTACTGAGAGAGTCTTGGTGGTTGGCGCGTAAGCGCCTACCGGGGGATCAGGTCATTCAACCATAACTATCCCCGTAGGGGATTCCCCCAAAATACATACAATAATACAAATTGTCCC
>JAZODZ010000552.1:0-9115 GCA_045597285.1 Myxococcota bacterium | reverse complement strand
GCCAACGATCCGACTTAAAGCCCGTAAAACATAGCCATAAAAAAAGCCGCCCCTCTCGGGGCGGCTTTTTTGTCACGAACTCGTGCACCGCCCGTGTTGGCAGTGCCCATGTCGTTTCATCTCTAGTAAAAATGCGGATTCCAGCCCCCTCACTTCAATCGTGTTCATGCTTGGGCATTCGGTTGGAACCTTGCCCGTAGTTCCTCGAATGTATCGTTCTCGATGGCGGTCCGGATCTGCTTCATCAGGTTCAGATAGTAATGCAGGTTGTGAATCGTGAGCAGGATAACGGCCGTGATTTCTTTCGCCACATAAAGATGACGGATATAGGCACGTGAGAATCGTTTGCATGCCATGCACTCGCAGGTTTCATCCAGAGGCCGCATATCCGTACGGTTTGCCGCATTTCGAATGTTCAGGCGGCGTCCGTCGCCGATAAAGGCGGTTCCCATCCTCGCATTTCGAGTCGGCATCACGCAATCGAACATATCGATGCCGGCAGAGACGCCTTCGACGAGATCCCACGGCGTGCCCACGCCCATGAGATAACGCGGAAAATCTTCCGGCATTTGATAGACAAACTGCTGACACATATCGTGCATTTCTTCGGGCGTTTCCCCAACGGAAAGACCGCCAATCGAAAGTCCCTGGAAGGGCATTTCGACGAGCTTTTCGAGATGCCTCAGGCGCATGTCGAGTTCGAGGCCGCCCTGTACAATGCCGAAAAGTCCTTGATGGGACGGGCGTTCACAACGCGCGCATCGCTCGGCCCAGGCGATGCTGCGTTTGACAGAGGCTTCGATACGTTCATGGGTGGCGGGCAATGCCACGCAGTCGTCCAGAACCATCGCGATATCGCTCCCGATGGCGCCCTGCATGTCCATGACGAGTTCAGGTGTATAGAAATGGCGGCTCCCGTCGATGTGTGACTGGAAATGCACGCCATCGGGATCGAACTTGCGAAGTTTGGAAAGGCTGAAAACCTGAAAACCGCCGGAATCGGTCAAATAGGCGCGGTTCCAGTCGGCAAACTTGTGAAGTCCGCCGGCTTCGCGAAGAAAATCGGGACCGAGACGAAGGTATAGATGGTATGTGTTCGCCAGGATAATGGCGGGATCGAGCGATTCTATCTGTTCAACGCTGAGGGCTTTGATCGCGCCGTTTGTTCCCACAGGCATGAATACGGGGGTCTGAATGTCGCCGTGTTGGGTGTGGACGATGCCACGTCGCGCTTTGCCGGATTTTTTGATGAGCGTGTACGAAATGGGACCTTTGAGCATTTTATCTCCAGTGGATATGTGTGGTTCGACAGATGTCGAAATTTTTTATCAAAAAGGGCAAAAAAAATCCCTCCGATAAGGAGGGATTCAATCGTCGATATTTTATCGATTAGAACGAGAAGCCTGTGACAACACCGGCACCGTCTTGACCAATGGACGGGCTGATATAGAGGTCGTTCGCAAAGATGTCGTCATTCTTGTCAGAACGGACGAGGAAGAGAATGACGGAAACAACGGCGAGGACTGCGCCACTTGCGTACATGATATTGGCGATCATGGCATATTTGGAGGCTTTGTCGTAATCGTCTTTCACGGAAACCTGCGTTTTGCCTTCATTCTTAACAGCATTGAAATCTTCGGCATTTTCTTTTCTGACGCGGTTAAACTCAATGGCATCACCGACATCGGAATCGATCTTCTTGGCGGTCACACCGAAATAGATACCGGTACCGATTGCACCGAGAGCAACAACGCCAACGACGATACCGCTGATGAGCTGACCAAGGGGAAGCGGAGCGGATTCTTCAACTTGACGTTTGGTAAGAAGTGAATCGATGTCGCCAGTATCGATGTTGAAGAGGCGGATAAGAGCACCGCTGATATCCTGTTCCTGTTTTCTAAGACGGTTCTGAGTCTCGAAGAAGATGGAGTTTTTCTTGCTCGATGTGCTGACTTCATAGAGATCGAGTGTAACCTGAGGTCGTTCCTGGCCTTCGGTAGAAATCGTACCGATGATGATATTGGCCGCTCCAATTTCACGTCCCATATCCGTAATACAAACAGGATCGTTCAGGCAGTCGAAACGGTCATCGCCCATTGCGGCTAGTTTCTCTTCAATGGGAATGCCTTCTACGGAATCGTACTGCGCATACTTTTCGTCTTTCAGAAGATCAACGGTTGCCTCTGTCAACTGATCGAGTGTCCTCTGCGGTGTGCCGTCAACGGGATCAAAGAGAACGAGGTTGACTGGCTTGCCGTTGTTCGGCATCACAAACTTTTTGTCGAGTTGAAGAGGGGCTGGTGGCGTGTCATCAGCAAAGTCAAAATCGTTGCCGCCTACATCATCGCCGCTGTCGTCCGAAAAGTCGAAGTCTCCCTGAGCCATTGCTGCCGGGCAAAACGAAAAACTAAATGTTATGATTACCAGAATCGCAAAAAAGCGTCTCAGGGCATCTGCTTTACGAAACGGATTGGACATGTCGCCTCCATACTGATTTATGCACTACTTGTAGGTTAGGGCTGTTTGATTTGATTACAAACCAAAATCTTGGGTATTTTATGCCTATTAGTCCATGAATGCAAGAATTAGATTTTACTCGCCACTCTTTTGCTGTTCAGACCCTAACTATTCAGACACTAATGGCGTTTCTGAATTATTTGGTTTTATCGCACCAAGGCAGGAGGCAGGAGGTCGCGATGATGTAAGTGCGTTGTTTTTTAGTTAATATTTCTGTTTCTTGAGGTATAAATGGGTTGAAGACTTCATTTCCGCAGGCGAGACGCCTGCGTCCCCAGGTATGGTTCAGACCTCCCCCGCCGCTATCGCGACACCACGGCGTACGCAAAATCCGTTGATTGCGCATTGTTAAAAGCCCGTAGGGCTTTAGGCGAGTAGCTCACGACAAATGGGAAAGCTTTTCATGGGAAACTCCTACGGGGTTAAAAATGTGTGTGTATGCCTTTGTTCCCCCGGTAGGCGCTACGCGCCAACCGGGCAAAACTGGAAGCCCTACGGGCTTCGTTTTCTCACGACTTTGTGTATACCATGTTCTTGCCTCCTGCCTGTTTTCGATTCGAACACATAATTCAGACATTCTGCCTGTATCTATTGCCTTCTGCCTCCTGCCTATTGCCTATTGCCTAATTTATTTGACGTGCGATTGTTTTTTGCGTTAAATACGCGCCGCTTTTGTCTGGAATGCCAGATTTTTCCTTTTTTGTTACCCCCTATTGACAGGAACTCCGATGTATACAACACAGGACTTTCGCAAAAACCTTAAAATTGAAATCGATGGCGAACCTTATGTCATCGTTGAATGCCAGCATGTCAAACCCGGTAAGGGCGTCGCTTTCGTAAAAACCAAATATAAGAGCCTCATCACGGGCCGTGTCCTCGAAAATAACTTCCGTTCCGGTGATACCGTCGGCAAACCCGACCTCGAAATCCGCGAAATGGAATACCTCTACAAAGAAGAAGACAAATATGTCTTCATGGATCAGAGCAATTACGAGCAGGTTCACATCGAAGAAAACTTCATTTCCGAAGCCGTCCCCTTCCTCAAAGACAACATCGAAGTCGAAGTCCTCTTCCATCGCGGCAAACCCATCAGCATTGAGCTTCCCACGTTCGTCATCCTCAAGGTCACGAAATCTGATCCCGGCGTCAAGGGCGATACCGCTCAGGGCGGCACCAAACCCGCCACGCTCGAAACCGGTGCCACCATCCTCGTTCCCCTCTATCTCGAAGAAGGTGAATACGTCAAAGTCGATACGCGTACCGGCGAATTCGTCGAACGCGCCAAAGTATAATTCCGCCAAGCTCTAATCTCATGGCCCTGTCAAGTCTGTTTTGTAACGATTTACAGGGCCTTTTTCGTATCTCTTGCCGGAGAGTGTTATGGCCATTGCATATTTCAGTTATTGGCCGAGAATCCTGAAAATGGCAATCCCGATTGTCATTGCCATGCTCACACAGACCGCCATCAACATGCTCGACACGATTATGGTGGGATGGCTGGAACCGAGTTATTCCGTGGCCGGGCAGGCGGCACTGACGTTTTCCACGCCGCTCCTGTGGCTGTTTGGCGGCTTTCTCAGCTCCATCAGCATTGGTACGCTCGCGATCGTGGCACGGCGACAGGGCGAGAAGAATTACCGTCTTGCGGGCGCCGCGCTCACGAATGCCGTCGCCATTGCACTCATTTCGTCACTCCTCGTCGGAACCCTGGCATACATCTTCACGCCGCAGCTCTATCAGCTCTTCACCAATAACGACGCCATTATCGCATTCGGCGTCCCCTACGCACGATTCCGTCTGCTCGGCGTTCTCAGCATGGTCACGACCGCCGCAATCAAAGCCTTTTTCGACGGAACCAACCGCACCTACGTTCACATGTGGGCGGCAATTGTCATGAATGTCGCCAATATCGTCCTCAATTACTGCTTCATCTTTGGCCCCGGTCCATTCCCCGCACTCAACGTCTCCGGCGCAGGGCTCGCTTCCCTCATCTCAACCTATATCGGGCTCGCCATTATGATCGGATGGTCGCTCTTCCCCGCCATTCGCAACAAATACAAATCGTATCGCCCGATTTCGTGTTGCCCCAAAACGATGTGGAACATCATCCGCGTTTCGGTGCCGTCCGGCATTGCCAATATCTTTGTCATGACCGGATTCCTCATCTTTTTCGGCGTCATCAGCAAACTCGATGACCAGCACCTGGATCAGATGATCCTCGGCATAAACGCTTATGCCGGCGATGCCGTCCCCGCATGGGTACAGGAACAAATCGCGTCCGTCGATGCCACAAACGGCATGAACAGCATCTGGACATCCGACCTCTCGCTCGCCATGATTCAGGCCTATCCACCCGTCTACGGCTCGACGTCAAACATCACGGTCTCTGTCATGTCCGTCTGCTTCATGGGCGCTATGGCATTCGGTACTGCAACGGCCTCACTTGTTTCGCAGTCGCTCGGCGAAAAGAAACCGGAAATCGCGCAACGCTACGCCTACGAATCAGCCAAAGTTGCGGGGCTTTTCTTCGCCGCTCTCGGTGCCATTCTGTTTCTCTTTCCCGAGCAAATATGCCGCTTTTTTAACAAAGTGCCCGAAGTCGTCGAGGTCGAAGCAAGCATCCTTCGCCTGCTCTCCCCCAGCGTGTTGATCATCGCGACGGCCATCGTGTTCACCCAGTCGCTTTTCGGCGCCGGCTGCACCAAATTCGTCATGGTTGTCGAAGGCTCGCTACATTTCTTGTGCCTCATTCCATTGGCATATCTCATCGGCATCGTCATGGATGGCGGCATCCTCGGTATGTGGAGTGCGGTTCTCGTCTATGCCACGGCGCTTTGCCTCATCATGTTCTTTAAGCTCCGTTCCGGCACCTGGAAAAAGATTCAGCTCTAGCTCCCAATTCGCTTCATTACATGCCTATGGATGTGCGGCTATCTCCTAACGTCGATACGCCGCACCTGCGCGTGCCTATTGCATACGGCCCGCGTTCATTTTTTGGGGGCACAACGAAATCGTGACTACGTTTTTTACAAAACGCCGCTTTTGAGGCATATTAAGATCGTTTTCTCGTTTTCGTTGAGGGTTCAGATGAACATAGGAACTGCACGTTGGGTTTTGGTACTGCTTTTGGTCCTTCCTGTGACAGCATCCGCTGCGCCGGAAAAGACCACTGCACCGACTTCGGTATCCAGTCCAGAGGCAACGAAGACACCGGAAAACATGAAATGCGGCTACTTTGACTGTATCTCACTCGAACCCCTCGATGACGAAGTCACCTATACCGTACACGAACAAAATTCGGTCGCGGCCCAGGCATCCAAATGGGGCGTCCCCTCCAACGTCATCACCACGCTCAACAGCGGCCTTACCCCCGAAACCATCCTCAAACCGGGACAGAAACTCCTCGTCGATGCTCGCCTGGCCTCCGAGGCCGTTCCCTATTCGTCCGGAAGATGCAATCGAGGCCGCCTGTATCACGCTCGCCTTATGCCCGAAGTCGATGGCGTGTTCCTGCGCACATATCGCCCCAATTCATGGGGAACAGACACGACAATTCAGGCGCTCATGACGCTCTTCAAGGCTTACCACAAGGCATACCCCGATGCACAGCCCATCAATCTCGGCGATATCTCCAAGCGGCGCGGCGGAAAAATTAAACCGCACAAATCCCACCAGTCCGGCCGCGATGTCGACATCGGCTTCGCGCATCTGGCAATACCCGACGAAAAGAACGACGACAAACATAAACACGACGATAAACACGACGCCAAACGCAAGGAACGGTTTATCCGGGCCACGCAAGAGAATCTCGACCTCGAAAAAACATGGTTTATCGTCGAGACGCTCGTACGTACAGGAACCGTCAAGGTCATTTATGTCGACAGGATGGTGATGAAATGGCTCTATAATCACGTCTCGGGCCGCCTCACACAGGAACAGCGAGAGTTCTTCTTCTCAAATCCGAGACACCCCAACTCTTCGAGTGCCATCCTTCAGCACTGGCCGGGACATCGAAATCACTTCCACGTGCGTTTCAATTGCCCGCCCGATCAGCCAGGATGCCGGCATTAACAAGGCTGTGACAGCCATTTCCCAGGATTTAGTGATGGGTGAAATCGTATATTATGACGCCAATCCAACCGTGCGCGATTTAATGGCGAGCAAATTCGCCAGATATGGCCTGCAAGTGTGCATCGTGCAATCGCTGAAACAATGCGAGGAAGTCTTTCAAAAGTGCCGGAAACCGCTCATCTTTATCGCCGATTTGTCACGGCATCCGGATTATCTGCCGATGCTTCAGACACTCGTTCCGCGCTATATCGACGCCCCGGGACGGTGCATTCTTACCTCGGTCAACCCACGTGAACTCGCGCCGTATCTCCTGCCAAATCTCGACGACAATTTCTTCAGCCATGTCGTCGAAAGGCCGTTTAAAACCGAAGAATTCATGAATTTCTTCGACGATGTCGCCAAACTGTGCCCGAATACGACGTGCTTCGTCCACGACAAGCAAGTCTCATGCGTCAATTCGAGTGTGGAACAGATTACGGGGCAGAATTCGTTCATCGCAATCGACGATGCACTGGCCAGTGAAGTCGAGGACATCTTCAAAACCACAGCAACGAATTCCACGTCCGGCAACAATACCCCGTCGCGTTTTCAAAACCGCATGGGAAAACGCGATTCCCGGCCGATGTCATCCGGTTCCCGTTTGCAGGAAACGCCCCCCAGAGAGACGGTATCCCCTCTCCGGGAAGCATCTTATGACAACCGAAGGAACCAGCCCCAGCGACTTCGTCCCATTCTTGCCGGCCGCGAACTCCCATCGTCAAATCGCGAACTCTCACCGTCAAATCGAGATATACCGGGCCGAGGCAACGCCGTCCCCAATCGCGACATTTCCCCGGCAGGGCTTCCTCCAAAAGGCATTTCATCGGCAGGGCTTCCTCCGAAAGGCATTTCATCGATAGGGCGCGATGTTCCTCCGATCAGCCGCCAATACGGACGCGACAGCGATTCACAGGAAAAGCTCAGGCGCAGCAAGCCATGCGCCGACGAACCCGAAATCGTGGACATGACGCAGGCCATTCTGCCGGAAGATTTAAGAAACGGCAATGCACTCTTCCATGAGGATATGACGACCGATAACAAGGTACTTTCTTCCGAGAACGTGAGCAAAAGCGCACTGGATGCCGCCGGCATTTCCGCCATGCGAGGATTCAAGCTGTCGAAAAAGGAACCGCCCGTACCCAAGATGATGACGATTGCCTCGACGTTTGAAGCGCCCATGACGGCAGACGAAAAATCTTTCGGCAACAGTTTGTCCGCAGACGCCGGTGAAGACGAACTCGAAGGCAGCTCGACGATGTTCTTCACCATGCCCCCCGAAGCGTTCTCGATGCCGAAGAACGAAAACCTTCCCGGCGATAGCGCCTTCAATGGAATCGAATCGTCCATCGTCGCGGACGAGGTCAATGTCCATTACGCCTTCGATATCCCCTGGCTTATTTCCATTCTCAGGATGAGCCTTGTCCGGCAAAAGAGATACACGGTCGTGTGCAGCAAGGATGCCCAGGATCAAATCGTCATCCTGATCGCATTCGGACGCGTCGAATGGATAGAACGCATCAGGAACGGCGTTCTGCCCGATGTCCATGCGTTCGTCGAGATGCTTCCGCAGGATATCGTGCCAAGGCATAAACTGACGGTCATGATGAAGAAAAAGTCTTCCATGAGGGAAATCTTTAGCGCCCCTGGATTCATGCCGCTTGCGTCCGCAGTTTCCCAGATGATCACCCGGCAGATGCCCGATATCCTGCGCTATTTCGACGGCTGTCCCGCCGATGTCTTTGGCAACATTCCCGCCAAATGGGCCCCCATCGGCGTCGACAGGCCGTGCCTTGACTTCAAATTCCCGTGCATTCTCTTCGACTTCTTGCGAGCCGACGCCGAGTCCGTCCTGACACCCGAGTGTTTTCCCAATTCGCGGTTTGGCGCACGCCAGTTCAGAACCCCGCTCAATGCCGATATCTCGCTCACTGCCGAAGAAACAGACATTCTGCATTACCTCAGGACGCCGCGCACGATTGCCGAACTCAAGGCCGCCGGCAAAAAACACGTCTCGGATATCCTATACCGCCTCGTCGGTTTCGAATTCGCCGACATCGTGTGTTAGCATCAGGCAGGAGGCATGCGATGAATTCACAGATTATCATCAAAGAACTAAAGTTTTACGGCTTTCACGGTGTTTACCCGGAAGAACAGGCCGTCGGGACGACATTTCGCGTCGACATGACGGTCGATATCGACGACGACCTGAAGGGATTTGAGACAGATCAGCTCGAAGATACCGTCAATTACGAAAAGATCGTCGAACGCGTGCTGTCCATCGGCACGACGAAAAAATACCGGCTCATCGAGCATCTGGCCCAGGTTATGGGCGAATCAATTCTGACATTCGATCACGTGAACCGGGTCGACATCACGATTTATAAATCTGTCGCTCGGCTGGCACCGGAACCACAATGGATTGGCGTCCGGCGTATCCTGGAAAAATAAAGAACAAAACACGGCGTATCGGCGCAGCCGATAGCCGTGT
>JAZODZ010000551.1:0-2811 GCA_045597285.1 Myxococcota bacterium | reverse complement strand
GCTACAAACATGGAAGCCCTGACGGGCTTCAATTATTTGTGCGATTGATAGCAGTTGTCCCTTCCTCAGCTGAAATCTTTCGCCCTTTCAGGGCGAGTTACAGTATTTATCGAGATTTTCTTATTTTGCCACGCTCGTTTAACAGAGCCACCCAACTTAAACTCAAACTCCAACTCCCAACTCAAACTCCCATGCTTCATTCTAAAGTTGAAACTTTCCGCTGGAACGAGACTGAGAAAAAACTCGAAATCCTCGATCAGCTTGCACTCCCCGAATCTGAACGCTTCGTCGTGCTCAGCAATGTTCAGGAAACTGCCGATGCGATCACAGGCATGATGGTGCGAGGAGCACCCGCCATTGGTATTACGGCCGCATTCGGCATCTACTATTCCGCAAAAACACATTGGAATTCCTCGCAAAAGCTCTCTCTCATCGAGCAAGACAAAGAGACGCTCGCGATGACGCGCCCGACGGCCGTCAATCTCTTCTGGGCGCTTGATCGAATGATGAATGCCGTCCGCAAACACATCGATGATGCGACTCCTGATGCAATTCTCCAGGAAGCACACATGATTTGGCGTGAAGATTACGAAATGAACCTCGCCATGGCCGAACACGGTGCCCGTGAAATCGGCAATGTCAGCAATATTCTCACGCATTGCAACGCAGGCGCACTCGCCACGGGCGGCCTCGGTACTGCACTCGGTGTCATTCGTGCCATCGACAGAAATATGAAGAATCAAGGAAAACGCCTTCATGTCTGGGTCGACGAAACGCGTCCTTACCTTCAGGGCGCTCGCCTTACGAGCTGGGAACTCATGAAAGACGATATCGACTGTACCCTCATCACGGACAATATGGCCGCGCATTTCATGAAGCAGGGTCTCGTCGATGCCATCGTCGTCGGTGCCGACAGAATCGCTGCAAATCACGATTTCGCGAATAAAATCGGCACCTATGCGCTCGCCGTTCTCGCAAATTTTCATCACATTCCGTTCTATACTGCCGCACCGACTTCGACGTTCGATCCCAACATCAAAACCGGCGATGATATCGTCATCGAAGAACGTTCCGCCAACGAAGTCGTCTATGTCAAAGGCCAGCGCATTGCCCCGGAAAATGTCAAAGTCCGCCATCCCGCTTTCGATGTGACACCGCATGAACTCCTCACCGGCATCATTACCCCCGATGGCGTCATTCGTTAATGCGCATTCTTGCCGCTTTTTGCTTCAATGGTATCCTATTGTGTCTGCGCCGATGTCTTTTGGGCGGCGTGGACATCAATCTCAATCATTGACGTATAAAGTATGAAACATCTTTTATTTTGCCTGTGTTTGGTGCTTGTCGGATGTCAGAATTCTGCCGTCAACGGACAGCCATCTACTCCGGAGCCTGTGAATTCTGTGACAGGTCAGCCGACCGAAGTTCCAGATGCGGCACTGACGAATCAGCAGAATGACACCGCGATGCCTTCGTCGCTTCAGGTGCAAGCCGAAGAAACGCCCCAAACTGCCGAAAATACAGCGTCTGCCGAATTGTCCGAACTCGAGTTGCCTCCTGAAGCTGCTGCACCCACGGATAACACCGTTGCCACTGATAGCCAGAATACCGACAAAAAATCATCCTGGCCGCCTTTCCTGACCGAGGAACAGCGAAAGATAATTCAGTCGATTAAATGGGATGAAAAGCCCGAAGTCCTTTACGCTGTTGAGGAAGTCAATCTCGGTCAGCACTACCTCATCAGCGATGAAAAACATCACGAATTGTATCGCGAAACGATTGAGAATCTCGGCGGCACCTATATGGGCGTCGGTACGAATCAGGGGTATCTCTATATCGGTTGGCAGCGCCCCGAGTTCGGCATTCTCTTCGATTACGATCCCATGGTCGTCGAGCTTCATCAGATCTTGCTTGCGTTTATTCAGGTTTGCGATACGTCCGAATGCCTCAGCAATTACATCAAAGATGAAAAGGCGGGCCTCGAATGGCTGCAGGGCGAAGGCGGAACCGCCGCCGGCCTGAATAACAAGCACATGATTGGCCGTTACAAAAAACTGCGCAAAACTTTGATCAAGGCCTTTGCGCGCATGAAGGATATGTCCGAAAAGACGATGATGAACGATGTCGAAACGTACGAATACATTCATCATCTCGCGGTTGGCGGCCGCCTGGTCACGGTTCGTGCGAATTTGCTAGGCAAGGCGAGCATGAAATCGATTGCTGACGGGCTAAACAAACTCAATGCAAAGGTGACGACGCTATATTTGTCAAATGCCGAACAATACTGGGATTATACGCCGGAATTTAAAGAAAATATGCTCGCTCTGCCCATCGCAGACAACGGCTTCGTCATGCGGACATCGGCTTCGTATCCGCAAAATGGAGATTATCGCTACAGCGTGCAGCCGCTTCCCGTCTTTCGTGCGTGGATGGAGCGAAAGCGGTGCAAAAAAGTAGCGCAGATGCTCAAAAAAGTGCGCATCCGCGCCGAAGAATTTCCGTTCGTCGTGGACGACAAAATGCCCGCGCCCCTCAAACAGTAAGGCCTCACCCCCTGCCCCCTCTCCAAAGGAGAGGTGGAGAAATAATTGGGGTACATCGATTTTTCTGGCGCGTTACGCGCTCAAAACAAAAAGAGGCGCAGGCGTATGCGCACAGCCACCGGGACGGTGGCGAGCACATAGCCTGCGCAAAGCCGGTTGTATCGACGAAGGCGATAGACCGGCACATGAAATGCCAATTCTACGCATTCAGCAGGAATGCGACGTAGCCTCTTTTCGCTTCGTACAAATCCGCCTTGCTGATGATTTC
>JAZODZ010000550.1:0-12896 GCA_045597285.1 Myxococcota bacterium | reverse complement strand
CAGGTGACGCCCCCTCCCCCATTGGGAGACATGGCGTACGTAAAGTCGTGAGACAATGAAGCCCGTTAGGGCTTCCGGTTTTGTAGCCCCCGGTTGGCGCGTAGCGCCTACCGGGGGATCGAGGGCATCTAAACACATTTTTAACCCCGTAGGGGTTTCCCATTTTACCCCCGGCGTTGCCGGGGGCTACTCGCCAAAAGCCCCAAAGACAAAAAAAAAGCCGGACTAAAAGTCCGGCTAAAGCTCATCCCGTAGATGAACTCACGAGGTCTAAGCCTCAATGGGTGTAGAAGGAATCGAACCTTCAACCTGCGGATTAAGAGTCCGATGCTCTGCCAATTGAGCTATACACCCAGGTCGCTGCGAGAAGTGGGACTCGAACCCACACGCCTCTCGGTACAGGAACCTAAATCCTGCGTGTCTACCAATTTCACCATTCTCGCTAGCAATGACATGAATGAGTGGGTGTAGAAGGAATCGAACCTTCAACCTGCGGATTAAGAGTCCGATGCTCTGCCAATTGAGCTATACACCCATAATCACCACATCATTGCACATACACCCGGTAGGAATCGAACCTGCGACCCTCGGATTCGAAGTCCGATGCTCTATCCAACTGAGCTACGGGTGCGAAAAGGTGGATAGTGGGGCTCGAACCCACGGCCTCAGGAACCACAATCCCGCGCTCGTACCAACTGAGCTATATCCACCATTCGCTCGAAACTCATTTCTGAGTTCCATCGAACGACGCGCCTTATACGCGTAACTCACGCTCACGTCAAATAGTTTTTTTACTTTTTTTTATTTTTTTCGCAACGATTCACGGGGCATGTGTCTCACAACCAAAGCGGCTGCGCCGTATGCAATAGGCGCAGCGATGTGCGGCGTATTGGCCGTAGGCCGATAGCCGCACGACCAACCTTTGGCTCTATTTAGCATTCCGTCCGGCGTTTTCATTTTTCCGCCGTCTCAACAAGGCACAACCCAGCAATCCAATCCCGAACGGCAGACCACCTTTACTCCCCATTGGGACACCGCTGCATGAATCGGACTTATAAACGACGACATTTGCCGATGCACTGTCTTCATCCGACGTGTTTCCAGGCTCTGGATTGACCGGCTCCTGACCATCTTGCCCGCTTTCCTGACCGCCATCGGAACCGTAAGGAACAACCTTGATCGCATCGAACAATACTCTGAGTTTTTTCGAGCTGGACTCATCGGTGGCATCCATCAGCTGGACGTAATGAAGTTTGCCCGCATTCAAGTCAAAGTCACCGAGCTTCACCCAGCCATTGGTACTGGCCATGTTGATCGACAAAGAGTGCTCCGTGTCCGTAGCCTTGACGATATAGGGGGCCTGTTCCGTCACACTGCCCACGCCACTCTCGACATAAGCATAAACGCTATACTTCCCGCCTTTCGTGACTTTCAGATACCACGTACCGACCGCACTCGGCATCGCATCCGTCGCATTCGCATAATAGAGATGACCGTCATGGCCAAACCCCTTCAGTTCTGACCAGTTCATCGATGACGACCGCACGAAGCACGCATCCTTGTCATCGATAATCGTCGACGGACGGCCGTCGACCTCCGTCAGACACTCTTCGGGAATGCCGTCAATCGTTCCATCCCAGACTTCATCCGGTGCCACGCAGGCTCCCCTGTCACACACCTTGCCTTCACCGCATGCTGTCGCTGGCCCCCATTCCATGCAGCCATCCTGGTTGTAATCGCCGCATTTCAACACGCTCTGGCCATCCGCTGTTTGCTCGCCACACATCGTGTCATTCGCGACGCAATCATCCTCGCAAGTCGGATCCGGCGTCACGCACGCACCGTTCACACACACCTGACCATTCACGCATGCCGTCTTCTTGTACTCGAGACACGTATCGTCATCATACTGGCCACAAACCATGGCGTTGTTGCCGTCACACTTCTTAGTGCCGGACGTACACTCGTCCTGGCACGTCGCCGCATTCGATACGCACGCGCCATTCTCACACTTCTCGTTAGAGCCGCACGCCGTCACGCTCGACCACTCAAGGCATGCATCGCTGTCGTATTCGCCGCACACGCGATAACCGTTGCCGGAACATTCACGCGTTCCCTTCGAGCTGCATTCGTCATTGCATGCCGCAACGCATTTGCCGCCGTCACATTTTTCTTTCGCGCCGCAAGCCGCCGCGCTTCCCCATGCCGTGCAACCGTTGCTTCCCTTCGAACACGTCTGAACACCGTTACCCGAACACTGTTTCGCCCCCTCGGTACACGCATTCTGACAAATCACCGCATCCTCAAACTTGATCGCGTCAAACAGAATGCGCTTGCCATTCTTATCCGTGTACGGCTCGCCGGAATCATCCGACAGCTTCACCCACTGATCGCCGCCGTTCGCAAACGTATATTTGCCCAGCGAAACCCATCCGGACTTCCCGGAAAGATTCACGGTCACTTTCGTCTCTTGCCCCGATGCCCTGATCTTATACGGCGCTTTCTCGCTCACGGCCCCGACGCCGCTCTGAATATACGCAAACACCTCATAAGCACCGGGCCTCGTCACGTTGATATTCCATGTGCCGATGGCTTCCGCCGGCTTATCCCATACATACGTGTAATACAGATGGTTGTTGTATCCGCTGTTCACGACATACCAAGACTCGCTGGCAGATTTGGAAAAACAAGGATCTTCATCGTCAATAATCGTCCCGGATTTGCTCAGCTTTGTCTCACACTTTTGCGTTTCCGTCACGCATGACCCCGAAGCTTTTTCAATGTTGATATCCGCACCATAGAAAAACTTCAGGATGTTCATCCATTCCCAGCCGTTGTTTGCAAGACAGGTCGCACCATTCTGAGCCATACAGCCACGGTTCGCATAATTCCCGTCGTTTACCCAGCCCAACGTCGTCTGCGTGAATCCATTCGCTTTCCCGCCGGATTTACCCCAGTTATACGTGACATAATCCTGAACACCAACATATCCGGCACTGCTCGAATTGCCCGTAAACTTGCATTCCGAATTCAAATAACCGGGAGTCACGCCGGAAACATAAAATCCCGCAGTGATCTTGCCTTTGTACGTCATGACATAGCCAGACGTCGCATTCGTCGCATCCTGACATTTACTGAGCTGCGCTGCGGATGGCGTCCGCCCAGGGCATTTGTAAACCTGGTCGCCCTGGCTGTTCTTTACTGGCGTGCCGCCAGTACTTATCTTGTAATACGCAAATGTACGCGCCGCCGCAGACTGCGCGTTCAATGCCTGGGCAGGCGCATTGCCGTTCTCACACCACGTCACGTTCGGCACGTAATCCGTCTCCATTGCGACGGTGCCATACCCCTCAACCGCAATGCTGCATTGCGCCGTCAGAGCCTCTTTCGTCACAGAAAATTCCGGATTCACGCCATAATTGAAATCATCAGTATCGGATTCTGAACATCCGAAACCTGCAAATGCCATCGCGACAATTATCGACAGAACTGCTTTTTTTGTCATTTCAACTATCTCCCAACGCCTGTTTGGCTTGTCATTTACTCAGAGACCCTTCGCTCCCTAAAATTATTGTATTATAGCAAGTTTTTTCGCCTATTTCCGTCATTTTTTATTTCTTTAAGTATCATCTTTCTCACTCTTATCGTCTTTTTTGGTTCGGCACGCCTATTGACATACGGCGTGCCCGCCGCGCTATTGCATACGCGCGGCGCTTCTCTCGTTTTCACACTATCCCCTAGAAGACAAAAGATTTTACGAAAAACAAAGCACTTCCATCATTACGCCCCATGCATCCTGTCTGTTTTCGACAGAATTACATACTTATGAATAGCCTCCAATTGCTAAATCCTAAATCCTAAATCCTAAATCCTAAATCCTAAATCCGTTACTTTTTTCCAACAATTCACCTCTTGAAACACAGATTCATATCGTTTAAAAATTAATCCCTCGAAATCGTTCATTTCGACCGATTTTTTAAGCCATATCAGGAGATAAAATGAAACATTGGTTTAAAGTTGCTATCTGCACACTCGCGCTCGCCGGCCTGCTCAATGGGTGCTTCGGAAGTTTCGGTGCAACCAAACTCCTCTGGAACTTCAACAGAAACGTCCATTCGAACGTCTTTGTCCAGACGATCGTCATGTGGTGCTTTACCATTCTGCCCGCCTACGGTGCTGTCATCTTCGCCGACTGGGCTGTCATCAACATCATCGAATTCTTCCAGGGCTCGAATCCCATCGGAAGCAACCTCGAATATACGCCTAACGAAGACGGCTCCGTCACTGCCATGGATGAAAACGGCAACACGCTCAAATTTACGGCCGTCGGTGAAAACCGTATGATCGTCGAACGCGACGGTGTCGTCGTGGGCGAAGTGGCTGTCGACGAAAACCAAACCATCACTATGACGAACTACGCCACTGCGGATGTTCAGCAGATCAGTCCTAACGCAATCCCCGCCATGTAATTTCGTTTTGGACTCATAAAAAAAAAGCATCACAATCGTGATGCTTTTTTTTGTGCTGTCGAATGTCTCAATCACCGCAAACAGTCCAACGCCTGCCATTGTTGTGGCCATATTAATGACAACACGCTCACCCTCTCCAATGAAAAGGGGGTAAGGGAAGTGAGGCTCTGCCCGTGAATCACCTTCGATTCGCATGGCAAATCGCAATCGCAAGGGCATCCGTCGCATCGACGGGCAGCTCATTCTGAACACCCAAAAGAATGCGAACCATCCATGCCACCTGGGATTTTTCCGCACGTCCAAACGACGTGACGCTCTGCTTCACGTCCGTCGGCGCATACTCAAACAGAGGAATACCAAACCGCGCACACGCGACAATCGCAACGCCACGGGCGTGTCCCAGCTTTATCGCGGCATCCGCAAACCTCTGATGAAAAATCCCCTCAAAAGCCGCCTCATCCGGCTCCACGCGTTCCAAATATTCTGTCAGGAAGGTATCAATTTTCAAAAGCCTTTCCGTAAAAGGCGCATCCCCAAGAACCAGACGGCCGGCATCGACATATCTCAGACGCGATCCCTCCGTCTCTATCACGCCATATCCCATATATCGCGATCCGGGATCGATCCCCAATATTCTCGTCATTCTTCCTTCCGTTAAAGTAACCATTCAGAAAAAAAAAGCCTGCCGAAACAGGCAGGCCTCATAATTCATGCCCCTGGCTGATTACATATCCAGTTTTTCCATGATCTCGTCGGAAATGTCGGCATTCGTGTAGACGTTCTGGACGTCATCATCGTCTTCAAAGATTCCGCAGAGCTTGAGAATCGAGGCAGCCGCTTTCTCATCGACTTTAATGAGATTCTGCGCGACTTTCGTGATTTCCATCGTATCGATCGTATAACCGGCTTCTTCGAGTTTCTTCGAAACGGCCGCAACATCGCCCGGAGCCGTAATGATAACGCCGTCTTCGTTCACATCTTCCGCACCGGCATCCAGAGCGGCCATCATCACTTCATCGGCATCGTTGTCGCCAGAAAGCGTGATCTGCCCCTGAGTCTTGAACTGCCACGCAACCGAACCGGCTTCACCCATCTGGCCGCCATTCTTCGAGAACATCGAACGGATGTTCGCAACCGTGCGGTTTTTGTTATCCGTCAGCGTATCGATAAGAATCGCAACACCGCCCGCGCCATAGCCTTCATAAACGTTCTGGTCATAATGAACTGTTTCGCCTTCACCCGAACCACGCTTGATGGCGCGTTCGATGTTATCCTTCGGCATATTGCAAGCTTTTGCTTTCTGAATGGCGAGTCTAAGCGAAGAGTTGAATTCCGGATCGGTACCTGACTGGGCTGCAACGATCAATTCACGGACAACCTTGGTCCATGACTGCGAACGCGCCGCATCCGTTTTAGCTTTCTTATGCTTAATAGTACTCCATTTATTATGACCTGACATAAAACCTCACAGAAGGGACAACTAAACATCAGCATTGAGGGAGAGTCCCGGTTCTCCTCAAAAATACGTGGCGTTTTTTTACACCCGCAATCGTTATCACTACAACAAAATTTTTTTGTCGCACAAAAAAAAGCCGCAGGCGACAACCTGCGGCAAATATCTTGACCAGACCAAAACCTAGAACGTAGCCGAGAACGAAAGTCCCGTAAACTCGGGCGAAATCGCCGGCGAAAGCTGGAAATCGATAAACCCAACCTTGCTCTTCTCGGCTTTTTCAAGCTCGACAATCTGCGGCTGGAATTTCAAGACATCGTAAACAACCAGCGTAATGCCGGTCACGATCATCGCGCTGCCGATGATTCCGAGCGCCAGACCCGTATGGATGATCGGCTGGTTCTTAATCTTCGTCGTTCTTGCGTCCGTATCGTCGCTGTTATAGCTGAAATAATAATAGCCATTGATACCGAAGCCCACACCTGCCGTCGCCACACCGACGCCCAGGAACGTATAGCCTAAAACCTTGAAGAGTTTCGATTTCTCGCGGAGTTTCGGAAGTGTGACACCGGCTGATTTCGCCACTTCCTCATAGTCGATAACCGTAACCTCGACTTCTTTCTTTTCATTGGCAGCAACATCGAAGTCGACATTGGTAAAGCCAAACCCCGTCTTGCCATAAATGCCATGATGGCCCGGAACAAGCGTGATGGGGTTGGGATTGCATTCCATCGGCTTCCCGTTGTCGAGAGAAATCAACGTGTCTGCGGGATCGCATTTAATCGTGATGGTCGCACTGCACTTTTCTTTAAGCTGAGCTTCGTATTCCTTCGCTCGCTTGACGAGTTCCTCATGCGGAACGTTCGTAATGCGCGGCGCCGTATAAACATGCGCAAGCGCATCCGCTGTTTCCATACATTTATTTTCATCGAGGTATGTACTCGCCAGATTCAGCCAGATGATGTTAAATTCACCAAGCAAAAGCATCGCATTATAAATCTGCTCAGCGGCCTCCAACCGGCCCTCTTTCTTGGCATTGAAAGCATCATTGTTCAACATGACCTGCTGATCACTCAACTCATTCTCTATGATGCCTGATTTAGTCTCTGCCTTGGCATCCCCACCAGCACTATTTGCATCTTTCTTGTTGTCTTTTTTAGTGTTGTTCGTCTTCTTCTCTTTGTACTTGGAAACTGTTTCCTGAGTTGTGCTGTCTGTGTCCTGTGCAAACGATGCCGCAGGTAACATGGCTCCGGCCAATAGTGCTAATAATATTGAAAACTTGCGCATTATGCCTCCAGAAAGATTGACAGAATATGCCTGGCATTCTCTGTTTTGTTACAATAGCATTTTTCCATCAATAGACAAACTCAATTATTCGCTTTATTGCCATTCGCCACCGATTGTTCGTTTTTTTCTGTTGGCACGCCTATTCACATACGGCGTGCCCGCCGCGCTATTGCATACGCGCGGCGACTTTTTTTCAGGCCCGTCCCACTACCCTCGACAAATCGCACAGCCTCGGAAAAACAAAAAAAAAGCCTCTCGGCAGGAGAGGCTTTTAATACAGGAAGCCCGATTAGTGGGAGGCTTTGTAAACGTCCCAGAGTTTGAGCGCGACATCGCGGATGCCGTTATCGAGCGCTTCGATTTCTTCTTTCTTCCATTCCGACGGATCTTTACGCGCAAACGTCGTCAGGTCACGGCGGTTGTCGAAGCATGCCACGGGAACGTGATACACTTTGCCGTGGGCTTCGATGCGAAGCGTGTTCTCCACGTCGCTCGCTTCCATCAGTTCGACCATGTCGTCCGAACCATAGTCCTGCAGCATGACGGATTCCGGCGTGCCATGGAAAAGAATCGATTTGTCCTCGCCGGGACGTGCACGATCGCGATTCTTACGGCGAGATTCTTCCGGCGTAACCCAGATGTAAAGAATGGCTGCACGGTTCAGGAGTTCATCCGAAAGGGCCGGGAGGCTTGCCGCATAACCATAGTGTTCGGGAAGAGGACGGACACCAGCTGGGCCACCACGTGAGAACTCGATCACGATCGTCTTGCCTTCGCGCGATTTCAGAACGTTCTTAATCTTGTCATCGAACAGTTCGCGAGCTTCGGATTCCAGTTTTTCTTCGAGTTTCGCACGAACCGCTGGGCTCAGAGCTGCAATCTTCGCTACACCGCCGCAACGAACATCCGCCGCATCGAGACGCTCGAAAAGACGAATCGCCGCATATTTGGGGTTCTCGGCTTTGCCAAGAAGAATTTCATGGTAATCTTCGTTCAGAAGCTCAATCAGGGCTGGCCAGTCATAAGCATCGAGGAATGGGCCGTTACGACCGCCCGCATCATCTTCGCTGTGGTAAATACGGGGTTCACCCATCTCTTTCAGAGCTTCGTCAATGACTAACTGAATGTGAACATAAGGATAGTCATCGATCTGAATCGTCTCACCCATGTGGAACAATTCAGGATTTGTCCCCGTCAGAAAATTACGGACTTCCGATTTCCCTGATGCAGGAAGCGCAAGTAGCAACAGTGTGTCAAAAATTTCTGCCATCTTCTACTCCTGTTTATGCTGCCCGACATGAGCAGCCAATTGAGTCTACAAAATACCCGCCATTTCACACCTTTGGCAAGCCATTTTTCCCTTCACAAATAAATACATACACACGTTTACATGTAGTTATATGCACGCATTTACTCGGTTTATATCACCGGAACCACACGCCATTTCTTCCTCGACGGCTCAAAACTCCATACCCTCAGTTCTATCGGATCCCCTATCAGATAACGATAGGTGCCGTCCTCACTCGACAACACCGTCAAATCGTCGTTCATCTGCCAGCCGCGATTCGTCGATTCCACGATGTCCTTCACGTAAACCTTCAGTTCGATCGGCGGCATATCGAGACGCACATAAAGCGCACTCGCCTTCATCCCAAGAATCGTCCCGCGCCTGAGCGGCCGCTCGGAAAACGGAAAATCCCAGTCATGGCTCACGACATGCGCAATCGCACACGAGTCCACGGCCTTGTCGATATCGCGCTGAATGCCTTTGGCATGGTTCGACGCCTCGATCACGCGCTCGCGAATCACCCGCATTTCATCGCGGGAAAGCGCGATATCCCTCTCGAATTCGGCATCGATCGCCTCCTTGTGCGTAAACACCCCGACGATTTCACGCATCGGCGCACTGAACCTGGCGTATGGATTAACCCCCAAGGCGCTGTGAAGCCCCGCCTTGGGCGAAAACACGCTCCGGCGCTGCATCATCAAAACCGCCCGTTCCATCGCCTGCCGCACCCGATATGCCCGCACCTCTTCCGGCGTGCCATCCATCTCGCTATGGCAGCTTTCTGGCGGCAGCGATTCAAAAAACTCGGCAAGGCTGTAACGAGACCTGTCCCAATACCAGCATTCCGGCATATTCTGCGCTCGCGCAATCGCGATCATCGCATCGTGAACCTCTTCGATATCGCGCTCCGACGGTGCCTCGTGGTTCCGGAAAATGGCCAGAACATCCGGATCTTCCTGTGCAAGACGGTTCAGAATTTTCGCGCCTTCCATGTTGCACAAAAGCGAGAGCTGTTCGTTGTACAAATCGACATCGGCACGGACATCGAGACCGAGGACAAACGAAGTCTTGACCCCATTCAGCCCGACATCGAGCGAAACGCGGTTGAAATGCACGACGTTCCGCGTCCTTCCCTCGCGAATCCGCAAAAGCCCCACTTCCTTGAAATTCCTAAGGCTCTGGGCAAATTCCGCATTGCGCCACGGATGTTTTTCGGTATTCGCAAGGAATGCCGACACGTCCTCGTTGACGAGCTTTGCCCGCGAATGAATCCGGCCCCGGCGAAGATCCGTCTGGAGGCACACGCCATCGTGCCCGACCTGCATGATGAATACAAGCGACCGGCGGTCGACATCCGCATTCAGGCTCACAATCCCGCGAGACAGCGAGTGCGGAATCATCGGAACGCTCATATCCGCAAAATACACGCTCGTCCCGCGCCTGACAGCTTCTTCAAACAAGGCCATGCCCGGGCGCACGAACCACGACGCATCCGCAATCGCATACCACACAACATAAGCACATTCGGGCAAAGCATCCCAGAACCCATCCCCCGGCGTGCCGACATACAGCGCCTGATCGAGATCCCGCGTGCCGGCACCGTCCACGGTCACAAACGGAATGTTGGTAAAATCGTCGCAATCCGAAAAATCCACCGGTTCCGTAATGTAACGCGCCACCTCGGCTTCGACCTCTTCCGAAAAACCGAACTCCAGATCAAAACTAAACGCGATGTCGTAAACCTCGTGAAGAACACTTCCCTTCTTCACAATGCTCAATATGCGGAACAAATCTACGCCGCGGCGTTCGAGAACCAGAAATTCGCCATCCGTCAGTTGCGACAGAAAACACGAAAAATTCTCCACACAGGACGGCTCAAGCGTTCCCATCGCACTGCGAAGCTCAACTCCATCTTCCAGACGAATAAACCGAACGACTCGACGCGAACGTTCAAAATGCTGATTTTCGTTCATCTCCGGCTCCTGGTTTCAAGTTCATCACAATAAACTCTTTTAACAAGCGTAGATATAAAAAGCAGGAGCATTGTAAATAAACAATCGGTGATCGGCAATCAGCAAAGAATTGATACTGCACACATTTTGATTCAGCCTGAACAGTTACACTAATCGACAGCAGCGCATCCCTTTTTCTCAGGGTCGCATATCAAGCCGGTTTGCGCACAGTCCGTCGCATCGATCCAGCCCGTTTCCGTACAAAGCTGCAGAACGGTGCCCGTGCACTGGTGATCATCCACCGTACACTCCAACTGCGTGCAGCCGGAAAAGTCTATCGTGCAATCCGATTTACACGACAGCTTTCCTTTCCACTCGGCATTCAGATCGTGACAACTCTTTCCTCCCAAAGCAGACCCGTCGCATTCCTCACCGCTCTCGACGACGTTATTGCCACATACGGCTGTCGATTTCATGCACCCATATTTCACGTCGCATATCGGGGCGTTGCCTTTGCACTCGACAGGGCGCCAATAACCCTGCACGCACGTCTTCGACCAATTCCCCTCGCACACGCGCGTGCCATCCACGCATTCGCTTTCCTCGCATCCCCAAAGTGAAAACAACATTCCAGAAAATGCGCAGATGGCAAAGACCTCTTTTCTCATTATTTACACCTCGAAGCCAGCGCGGCGCATCGACCGTGCCCATGGTAGGCACGTGTCGTGATACGTGCCTGCGAGCCGTATGCGCCAACGGCGCATAGGCGAGAAAGCGCGGCGTATCGCAGATAGCCGCGCCCCCATACCAAACGCGATTAATCTTCGTTGTTCTTCGAAATCACGATATCGTCGAACTTGATCAGAGCATCGCCACCATTATACGGAATGATCTGGATGTAAAGCGCCGAGCAGTTGTCGGCTGCAGGCGGCAGTGCTATCGATTTCACGGCATGGAAATTCGTATCCGTTGACGGAAGATCAATCGGTTTACCAATATCCGTATAGTTCGTGCCATCTTTCGAGAACCGCACGACCAGTTTATTGGGCGATGTCGAAGTATTATTCAGTTTGACCTGCATATCGAGATTGATGTTTGACACGCCGCTCGCATTGACATCCTTGATCAGCAAATGATTGCCTTCTGCCACGCCATTGATGATTGCACCGTTTTTGGGATCGTCCAGCGATTTTCTGCAGCTGCCAAACCCAAAGCACTGCCCCGTCACGCCGCCGCTGAAACACTTAGAGTTGGGACACTTATAATTGGCAGCACTCTCGCCATCGACCATAATCCTGCCCGTGCCCTCGTCAGCCGTAAATCCCTGGCCGCCATTTCGCGGATCCCCGCCAGCATATTTGGCCGTGTCATTGAAATCGAATTTGGCGAGTATGTTGCCCGAAACGACATTTGAAATCGAGGCCGTGCCGACATCGTGAAGATTCAAAGCACTCGAACCGTCCGAAACCGCAACCGGTGCAGAGCCTTCGACCGTGCAGTATTTGTAACCCGATCCCGCATCAATTCGGAACGTATAATAAGCCTGCGTGCCGCCCCAATGCGTCACTTTCTGCGAATCGAGAACCGCCGTGAACTTGTCGTTCGCCGCATCCTGCTTGGCAGTCACAGAAATCCACTCGGAAATCTTCTTAAAGTCTGTCCCAAGCACGAGTTCCGCTTTCATGCCGGATTCCGTAACATCATTGCCGATTCCATACCCAACCGTCATCGTCTCGGTGGTCTTGTCGGCATCGAAAACAACGCTCGTCGGTGCCATGAGCTGGCACCAGTACAGGCCTGTTTTGTCATTGCCAGTCGAAAGAACGCACTCCGTTTGTTCATCCGAAACCGTGCAGCGTTTCGTGCAATTGGCCTTGCCACTCGAATACTTTTTAGCATCGATTTCCGTACACTGCTTGCTCGTGATCAGCGTATGATTCTGGTCATTACCGCGTCCGAAGTCACAGACCTCGCCTTCGTCGATTTTGCCATTGCCGCAAAGGTCGACGACGCAGGCCGACGTATCAACAGTACACAATTCCGTACACTCCGGAGCATTGTCATCTATGTACGGGCCGTATCCTAAAAGCTCGGTGCAAGTCTTTTTGAATATCTTGGGATTGCAATACGGATCCTTGTCTTTTTCCTTGCAATGCGATTCGGTGTCTACTTCGCAAGTGCCCTGCGCGATTTTGCAAAGCGTGGGGTCGCATGAGGCTTCGCCGCCAGCTTTCCAGGTGCGGGTGCTGTCATAATCGGCGCAGGTCAGCTGCCGGTTATCCTTGGGATCGCATTCTTCGCCGTTAAGGACGAACCCGTCGCCGCACGTCGAGGCCTTGCAGTCGCCAGAAGCCGTGTCACAGACTGGCTTTGCGGAATCCGTACAGTCTGCGTTCGATTTGCAACCAGTAACGACAGTCGTCGTGTCGCAAGCGCACGTCGTC
>JAZODZ010000549.1:0-4775 GCA_045597285.1 Myxococcota bacterium | reverse complement strand
GATTGCGACGCAATACAGCCGACAGCCGCTTCAGGTCAGCGATAAGGCCATGGAAATTCTGAAAAAATACAACTATCCCGGCAACATCAGGGAGCTTCGCAATCTGTGCGAGCGGTTCGTGATCATGTGCCAGGATGTCATTACAGTCGCAGATTTGCCCGAAGACATTCAGGAATATGTCGATTCGAAATCGATGGAGCAGACAAAACAGATGATGTCTCAGGTGCTTCCGACGAGTACGCCTTCCGCCTCGGCTTCTGCCGAGACCTCTGCGGATGACGGCGATTTCATTCGTCAGCTCGCCATGATTCGTCCGGGCATGGTCAGCCTGAGGGTTTTCCGCGACATGGCCGAAAGCGCGTTCATTCAGGAAACGCTTAAAATGACTGGCCAGAGCGTGTCGAAGGCCGCCGATATGCTCGGCATCGAGCGGACGAATCTCCATAAGAAAATTAAGAAATACGAGTCGCCGAATTCCGTTTCGGATGACGATTGACAAAAAAAGTGCGCCCGCCGTATGAAATAGGCGGGCGGAGTGCGGCGTATCGACGATAGGAGATAGCCGCACACCCATAATCGCAAAATAAAGCGCTCTGACGCATCGTTGATGTTGGATCGATACCCTGTCGAGAGTGCAAATAAAATCGCGTAGAGGCCATTTTTAGCCCCTAAATCGATATTTTGTGATAAACAGGCCGTCGGGCTAAAGGAGGCCCCTCATTTATGTCAGATTCAGAAAATAAAGTGTCCGAAACCGGCCATGTCAACGTTGAGCAGGTCGATTTCGATGAAGAACTCCAGTCGAGTTACCTTGCCTATTCGATGAGCGTTATTGTTGGCCGTGCGCTGCCGGATGTCCGTGACGGCCTGAAGCCCGTTCACCGCCGAATTCTCTACGCCATGAGCAAGATGGGCTGTGACAAGACGACGAAAAAATGCGCCCGTATCGTCGGCGATGTCATCGGTAAATACCATCCGCACGGCGATTCCGCATCTTACGATGCGTTGGTCAGGCTCGCGCAGCCTTTTAATATGCGCTATCTGCTCGTCGATGGGCAGGGTAACTTCGGGTCGGTCGATGGCGCCAAAGCCGCTGCATACCGATACACCGAGGCCAAACTGGCCAAGTTAAGCGAGCATGTGCTGTGCGATCTCGACAAGGAGACGGTCGATTTTGTGCCGAACTTCGATGGCGAGGAAGTGGAGCCGGTCGTTCTGGCAACGAGGATTCCGCTGCTGCTCGTGAACGGGTCGAACGGTATCGCGGTCGGCATGGCGACGAGCATTCCGCCGCACAATCTGAGCGAAGTCTGTGACGGTCTCGTGTATCTGATGGAAAATCCCGACTGCACGGCGAAAGATTTGATGAAGATTATCAAAGGGCCGGATTTTCCGACGTATGGTACGATCCACGGCAGAAAGGGGATTTTGGAAGCGTATTCGACGGGACGCGGCAAGGTGTGCGTGCGGGCGAAGGTCGAAGAAGGCAAGTCGCATGGTCACGATGCCCTGATCGTGACGGAAATTCCGTATCAGGTGAACAAGAAGGCGCTCGTCGAAAGCATTGCGCAGCTCGTCAAGGACAAGAAGATCGAGGGCATTCACGATGTCAACGACGAATCGGGCCGCAACGGTATGCGCATCGTCATCGAAGTGAAAAAAGACGTGCCGCCGCAGGTCGTGCTGAATCAGCTTTACCGGCATTCCGAGCTTCAGACGACGTTCGGCATTATTATGCTGGCCATCGTGAACAACCGGCCGATGGTCCTGACGCTCAAAGAAGTGCTGTCGTATTTCATCGAGTTCCGCCGGGACGTCGTCGTCCGAAGGACGATTTACCTGCTGCGCAAGGCGAAAGAACGCGCCCATATTCTGGAAGGTTTCAAGATTGCGCTCGATCATCTCGACGAGGTCATTTCGATCATTCGCGGCAGCCAGGATGCCAACGAAGCGCGTTTTCAGCTGATGTCGCGCTTCGAGTTGTCCGAAGCCCAGACGAAAGCCATTCTCGAAATGCGGCTGCAGCGACTGACAGGCATGGAAAGAAGCAAGATTCTCGAAGATTTGGCGGCTGTTTTGGCCAGTATTGTCGATTATGAAGACATCCTGAAATCGAAACCGCGCATCGACAAAATCATCGTCGACGAATTCCTCGAGGTGAAGGAATGTTACGGCGATGCTCGCCGCACCCAGATCATTGAAGACGATGCGGATATCGAGGATGAGGATCTGATTGCCGAAGAATACTGCATGGTCACGCGGACGCAGCAGAATTACATCAAGCGCATGCCGATAAGCGAATATCAGGCGCAGAAACGCGGCGGACGCGGCAAGAATGGCATGGGCACGAAGGATGACGATTACGTGCGCGACGTGTTCACGGCTTCGTCGCATCAGATCATCCAGATTTTCACGACGAGCGGCCGGACGTTTGCGTTCAAGGTTTACGAACTTCCGTCGGGAAGCCGTACATCGAAGGGGCGGCCGATTGTCAACCTGTTGCCGAAGCTGGAAAAAGACGAGGCAGTTTCGACGATTCTCCCGATTCCGATGGCCGAAATCGAGCGGCTTCAGAACAAGAAGGACGAGGAAGCGTGCGATACGGCAATCGTCATGGTGACGGCCGGTGGCGTGATAAAGAAGACGCCGCTCGATGCGTTTGCGCGGTGCCGCAAGAATGGCCTCAAGGCGATTAGTTTCCGCGAGGGCGACCGCCTGATCGGGGCGAGCCTGGTGCACGAAGGCGAAAGCATCATGCTGATGACGCGTAACGGCATGTCGGTGAGGTTTGACAGCGCGAAGATTCGTTCGATGGGCCGCACGGCGTGCGGCGTGCGCGGCATCAAGCTTCGCGAGGGCGATGAAGTCGTGGCGATGGAAATCATCAGCGATGACAGTAGCATGCTTTTGACGGTGACCGAGCGCGGTTACGGCAAGCGGACGTCGGTATCCGAACATGCGGTGAAAAACCGCGGCGGCCTCGGCATTCGCGGCATCCGCGTCGGCAGCAAAAACGGCCATGTCGTCGGAGCGCTTATCGTTCAGGATGACGACCATCTGCTGCTCGCGACGGACAACGGCACGATTATCCGCACCCGCGTGAGCGAAATCCGCATCACGGGACGTGCCTGCGCAGGCGTGAAGCTGATGAACATTGCCGAGAACGAGCACGTCGTCGCGGTGGCCGCATTTTCGGAAGAGACGGACGACGATGAGGAACTGACATCGCTTCCGGTCGATGATTCGTCTGCGGATGAACTCGACGATGTGGGCGAGGAATTCGATTCTGGCGAAGAGGAAGACGGTGCGGACGAGCCGGATGACGGCGACGAAGCATAAGAACAGATGAAAACTTGGAAATACGGACAGATTCTGTGCCTTTCCGGGCTCGTCGTGCTTGGGGGTTGCGGGCGTTCCGAACCGGAGCTGACGCGGCCGCCGCTCGATTTGACCGTTTCGGCGGAAAGTGCGGCAGGCGAAACGGCGGGCGAAATGGCAGATGCCGGTTGCGAGCGCGTCGAGCCGGGCGTGATCCGCGTGGACGAACCGACGCTTCAGGCGGCCTATTCGTTGGAGCATCTCGGAGTCGTGACTTTCAGGTCTGACGAGAAGACGATTCGGACGTGCCTGGATGCGGCCGTTCAGGACGGCGCAGAAATCCTGTCGCGGAGCGCGGGAGAATTCACGGCATTGTACCCGACGCGGTTCGAGGCGTTTCTCGACGCGGCCCGTGAACGCATCGATATCGATGCGGTGGAGGGCCTGTGGAGCGATTCGCAGAAACGCATTATTCCTGGGGTTGCCGGGCGCAAGGTCGATATGGAGGCGACGTGGAGCGCGTTCCGTGAGGCGGTCGGCAACGGGGCGGATTCGTTCCCGATTGTGGTTCGCGAGAGCCCGGCGCTTTCGGGGGATGTGTCGGCGCTGTCCGGGTTTTCGCCGGATGTGCTTATCGGAAGTTATCGGACGGTTTTTTCGAACAAGAAAAACAGGACGATCAACGTGAAGTTAGCGGCATCGTCATTGAACGGGATATTCCTGATGCCCGGGGCCGAGTTTTCGTACAACGACTGGGTGGGCGAGCGCAGCGAGGCACGCGGGTTCAAGGAAGCGCCGGTCATCGAGCAGGGGCAGACAGTGGAAGGGCTCGGCGGTGGCGCGTGCCAGGTTTCGTCCACGGTGCATGCGGCAGCGCTCATGGCCGGTCTGGGAATTCTCGAGCGATCGAACCATTCTCTGCCGTCGAGCTACATTCCGGTCGGGATGGATGCCGTCGTGAGCTATCCGATTCTCGATCTGCGCGTCAAAAATACGCTCGACAGGCCCGTCGTTCTCCGCGTTCATACCGAGGAAAATAACCTGATCGCGCAGTTTTTCTCGGATCAGCCGCGAAAGGGCAAGGTCATGTTCCGTCGCGAGGTTTCCGAGGAAATCCCGTTCAAGGAAGTTATCACGGTGGATCCGACGCTGGAACCCGGGACGGTTAAGATCAAGAAGCGCGGCAAGGTGGGTGAGATCCGCTTGCTGCGCATCGCCGACCACTACCCGAGCCTGCCGGAAAAGGGTGACTTTACTGACTGGGTGGCGCTGCTCAAGGATCAGGGCGTGAAGAAGAAAAGCGACCTGATTGCGGCGCTGAACACCATGATCGACGCGACGCCGCTGTGGAACCCGAAGGACGTCCGCAAGTTCGAGAAGGAGGATGAGAAAACCGCCAGCGCTGACGGCTTTGAAGTCGGAGGCCAAGCGGTCTTAGGAAGACAAGAGAAGAACAC
>JAZODZ010000548.1:0-2303 GCA_045597285.1 Myxococcota bacterium | reverse complement strand
TGTTTATGATAATCGCGCCCGGTTTCATCATGGCGATATGCGCCTTATCGAGCAAATGATAATTGTCAGCCGTGAGCGGACAGTGAAGTGACACGACATCGGCCTGTGGCAACAATTTCTCGACCGACATATAATCGTAATCGACGTTTGGGTTGGGATAGGGATCAGATGCAATAATTCTCATGCCAAGACCACGGCAAATATCTATAAAGCAACGGCCAATCTGTCCTGTGCCAATGATGCCAACGGTTTTGCCATGTAAATCGAATCCAAGCAGGCCAGTGAGTTCGAAGTTCGCGTCTCGTGTGCGCTGATAGGCTCTGTGCGTCTTGCGGTTCAGCGTCATGAGCAGAGCTAGCGCGTGCTCTGCAATGGCGTATGGCGAATATTTGGGAACGCGTAGCACGTGTATTTTATGAAATGCATGTCGAATATCGACATTGTTATAACCGGCACAGCGCATTGCTACTGCGCGAACCCCAACGCTTTCGAGCACATCCAGCGTTTCCGCTCCCAGGTCGTCGTTCACAAATGCACATACGGCATCATATCCAGCAGCAAGTCTTGCCGTGTCGGGGGTTAGCTTGCTTTCGATATATTTTAAAGTATAGCCATAGTGTGCATTTTCAGCGTCAAGATACTGCCTGTCGTATGGCTTTGAATCGAATATCATAACTTTCATAATGCGAATCCTTATTGTTTAATGATGCAACCCCGGGACACAACGATTTCCCAAAAAAACGCGTGTAGAGGGCTTGCCCCCTCACAAACCTAAAAAGTATGCATATAATAAATTGAAAGCGCCCCAAGGGCCGCAATAGATATCACTGTCGCAAGTCCATACATCACGATTTTATGAAATAGATTTGTATGGACTTTGAGATCGTGAAGACTATAATAAATTCGATGGGCGCTATGAAATGCAGCGCCAAATATGATTAAAAATAACGCAGCGACTCCCCACCAATGTGACATGACTTCGGTAATATGAAATGTGGAATGGCCGTCTCCTAATCCAGCTATGATCATACAAACGAGCAGGGCAGGAAATGCAAACGCAATGACCATTCCGCCAAATCCGAATAATCCCCAGAAGGGTGGTTCATTGGAACGTGTAGACATAACGACTCCTTAAACCGCAAAAATGAGTGCCAGCGCAATCACTGCAGAAGCACAAATCGTGAGGGACCAAAGCAATACGATAAAAAAACGTGCTGGAACGAGCCGGGTTTCTTTGGGATCACGCGATCTAAACAGACGAACTGCCTTCGGCATGATGTTGAACCAGGTCACAGCATGATACATCGTCGACAGCAATCCAATAATATTCAATATAATGATTGCAGGATTTTGAATCAATGCCGCAATCCGTTCTGCGCCATTCTCCGGATAAATCACGGGAATGAGACAGAACGCAAGCAGTTCAATCGCAATCAACAAACTGAAGAACGCCGTCCCCTCGCGGATCATATATCGGATATAAAATCCGTTGGACAGCCACCATGTACGCTTAACTTCTCGAATATAGGGTTTTCGATGTGATTCCATATTATTTATTTTTCTTGAAGAGATGTTTGATAAAATCGAATGAACTCGCTTCTTTTCCCAGTTGTATTGCAGACGCCGGATCGACCAGTTTGGGGCACACCTCCGAACAGTATCCAACGAGTGTACAGCCCCAGACTCCGGATTCCTCGTTTAACAACGTCATGCGTTGCGGGGTTCCTGCATCGCGGTTGTCGTGATTATATCGATATAATAAAGTCAACGCCGCCGGACCGATAAATTCTTTATTAAGTTTATATTGTGGACATGCCGCATAACAACAGCCGCAATTGATACACTGCGCAAATTGCCGGTATTTTTCGAGCTGCTGCGGGCTTTGTATATGTTCTTCGGTCAACGGTTTGGCTTTGTCGATCGGAATAATATATGGCTTGATGCGTTCGATTTTTTCAATCATATCCGAAATGTTGCACACCAGATCGCGCTCAATCGGGAAATTCTCGAGCGGTTCCAGCCGGATGACATCGACATCGGCATAATCCCTGATAAATGTTTTGCAGGCGAGGTGGGGTTCGCCATTGATCATCATGCCGCATGAGCCGCAGACGGCCATGCGACAGGACGAACGGTAACTCAGATCGGGTGCCTGGTGATCGCGAATATCGTTCAGCGCGTCCAACACGGACGTTTCGTGTCGATAGGTGACTTCGTATGTCTCAAAATGCGGCGCTTCATCCGTTTCGGGACGATAGCGAAGAATTTCGAATCTCTTTTTTTGGGGTTCCGTCATAACAATA
>JAZODZ010000547.1:0-19483 GCA_045597285.1 Myxococcota bacterium | reverse complement strand
AGGAAAATCCACTGCGTCCATTTGTAATAATGGGGGTCTGTCGTGTTGATTTCGCGATCCCAGTCATAACTGAAGCCGAGTGATTTAATCTGGCGCTTGAAATTGGCGACATTGGCTTCAGTCGTGATGCGCGGATGCGTGCCGGTTTTGATGGCATATTGTTCTGCCGGAAGTCCGAAAGCGTCCCAGCCGATGGGGTGCAGGACGTTGAATCCTTTCATGCGCTTGTATCGTGCGATGATGTCGGATGCCGTGTATCCTTCGGGATGGCCGACGTGGAGCCCCTGTCCGGACGGGTAGGGGAACATATCGAGGATATAATATTTGGGTTTGGGGGAATTGTCGACGGCACGGAAAGTCTTGTTCTCGTCCCAGTATTTCTGCCATTTCGGTTCGATGGCGTTCGGATTGTAGTTGCCCATAAAACTCTCTGTATGAATCGTGTGAACAATATAAAGTGGGCGGCGCGTATGCAATAGCGCCGCCTAGGCCGCGTATGTCAATAGCGGCCGTCGAAGCCGCGTATGTCAATAGCGGCTTGTAAAGAAAAATAAAAAGAAAGCCCTGAGCCAAAAAAGCCAGGGCCTTCAAAAAGGGATAGAAAACAGATTACTTGTTTTCGCCTTTGACTTCGACAGCCTGAATGTCTTTGTATTTGCCGCAGCTCATGCAAGCGTGATGGGGGAGTTTGGGCTCGCCACAATCAGGGCATGGAACGGTCTGGACGGCTGTCAGACGATCATTGATGGAACGACGCATATTGGTGCGCGAATGACTAACGCGTTTCTTGGGAACTGCCATTTTAAAACTCCTGGAACAGAAGAAGGAACAATAAAAATAAGACTCTTTGCGGCAATGCCGCGGGTCAAACTTTGGGACAGGAACAAGTGCCTTTGTTGAGGTTTGTACCGCAATTCAGACAGATGCCTTTGCAGTCATCGGAGCAGAGGCACTGCGCGTCGAGATCGAGGTAAATGGACTCGAGGAGGATATCGTTAAGTTCGATGTCATTTCCCTGATAGGTGACGGTGTCGAGGTCGTCCTCGGAGAGCACGATTTCTTCGACAGAGCCGACGCTCGACGCCTCGATGAGTTTGAGGCTGACGTGCATCGAAAAATCACGGGGAAATGTATCGCCACAACGATGACATGTGAGTTCAAGCGAAACCTCGACATCGGCTTCAAGCGCGATGAATTTTCCGTGGTTCATCAGACGGGCATCGTACTTGAGCGGCTTAAGCGCCCGACAGTCCTCAAGATCGACAAAGTACTTGTCCACGTCCGTCGTCGAGATTTCTGACTGCACGCAGAATTCTTTGGCTGTACTTAATCTTGAAACTTGAATGCTCATAACATAACCACAAAAATACGCCTGAAACAAGGCGGCAGAAATATAGGGATCATGGGCTTGCGTGTCAAGGAATTTCGCACATGGCGGCTAAAGACATACATTTGATACGCAATTATTTTATCAATACTTGAATTTCCTTTTATTTCTGTTAAAAAATACGCCCGATTTCGGGGAAATCGCCCCGATGAGTTAGCGTTTCATATTTGACGCGTTTTTTTGACCCTGTTTATAAGGAAATTCCAGATGAAGAAAGTTATTATCGGTCTGAGCATTGCACTTCTCGCTTTCGGTGCCATGGGCTGCAAAAAGGAAAAGAAAGTTCAAGCTGCAAGCGCAGGTGCTTCCGAACAGATCCTCTCCCTCGAAGTCATGGCTCAGCTCAACGATCCAGCCGCTTCCGATGCCAGTGCCGCTCTGACCTGCAAATATGTCAGCGTTTCCGGTTCTTCGATGAGCGTTGGCGAAGTCAAAACGAGCGGTTCCTGTGATTGGAGCGCCGTTAAGAGCAGTGCCGCAGCCAGCGGTTCCCTGAATTCTGCTGCTGCCGCCAAGATCGTCTCCATTATTTCAGCCGATTCCTCCCTGCCGGCCAATGTCAAGGATAAATGGGATTGCAAAGCCATCAATATCACCACGAACCTCCGTCAGGTTGGTGCCCAGGATTGCGCAGATGGTTCAGGCGTCAGCGATGCTACCGCGAAATCCATTTCCGCAGCTCTCGGTCTGTAATATCCGGCTTTTTGCTTGATTTTAAAGCCCATCCTCGCGATGGGCTTTTTTTTTGGCTCTGTTTAACGAGTGTGGATATGCGAAATAGAAGACACTTGATTATTGTTAGAAAATCGCCCTGAAAGGGCGCAATGTTTCAGCCCGGGTGAGCGCGTAGCGCGCCGGGTAAAAGTGATTTCCCCAATTCTTTCTCCTCCTCTCCTTTGGAGATGGGGAGATGTCGCCAACGGCGACAGAGGGGGTGAGGCCGTATCCACGGTTAAACAGAGCCTTTTTGGGGCCTTTTGGGTGGCGTTATTTACTCATTTGAGGCATTTCAGGCCTTGGGCGGTCCGAAATCTTGCCCTCGCGAATAAGCCTTTGTTCCTGTTCCCAGTCTTCGGCAGATATCCGGTTCGTCTGTCGTAAGGCATTGCCAACACTAATCATTTTGTTCAGGCGTGAGCTCGATAGCTTGCCTTCGGCATACTGTCGCCCGAAAATAATGGGATTGGGAAGAATTGACGCCAGAAATAGCGATTCCCTCAGGGTCAGCTGTGAAATGGGTTTCTGGAAATAGAACTCCGCAGCAGCCCGAATCCCGTAAGTGTCTTTAGCCCAGTGCGCCAGGTTCAGATAGAGCTCGAATATCCTTAGTTTTGACAGCTCTCGCTCCATCTGCCAGGTTAAAAATGCCTCCTGGAATTTTCTCGATGCCGTTTTGTCGTGGTTCAGAAACAGATTTTTGACGACCTGCTGTGAGATGGTCGAACCACCGCGGACGACTTTGTCGGCTTTGAGATCCGCAATCAGGCTGGCCTTGATGGAACGGATATCGAATCCGTTGTGGGTAAAGAATTTGCCGTCTTCCGAGGCGAGAAATGAATAAGCCGTCTCACGCGGGAGATCGTAAAACGTCGCCCAGGTCGGTTCCCGTGGGCCGATATAGAACGGTACCGTCGCGGCATTGACTCGGACTTTGAATCCATTGCCTTTGAGTAGGTTGAAATCGCTGCGCGGATCGAAGACGATTGTTTTGACTTCGTCCAGATTGAATTCGGTATCCATGATGAGCGCATCGATGTTCGATTCTACGTATGAAACGGCAATCTTAAAGCTGTAGGCACCCGATAACTGATAGCCTGTCAGCATGGGGGCAAATCCCTTCGGTATGGACGGGATGAAATCGGCGCTTTCCCCCTTGCTGCTGACGGAGACGTCAAACAGATAGTCATCATCGGGGAGTTTGAGACGCGAAAGCGCCATTTCAAAGGGGATATCGCCAACTTTGCCCGAGGCATTTTCAATCGCGAACGTTTTGTTTTTTAAATTGATCCAGCCTTGTGTGCGGATACTGCCATCGATGTGGCTCAACGGAGAACGAGATAAAGTGCTTGCATACACGGTTCCGTCGTCCACTGAGGCATCGATGTCGAACCAGGCACGCCGTTCGCGCTTTTCCACGATGGTGCTCACATGCCCGGTTATTGGGAACGAATCCAGACGTACCCATTTCGAGAATCGTGAGTCTTTTACAAATCGGGATAAATCAAATTTGTTCGTGTCAAACGTGAGTGCCAGCTTGTCCTCAGGAACCGAATATCCGCCGAATATACGGGCCGTCGCCTCCGTCGGTTCGCGAAATTCGATACCGAAACCAAACCTTTCATTCTTTCGTTCGTGCAAAATTTCGAACTTCGAAAACTCAAACTGATAATCGCCCGTAAGTGCTGAAAATCCCGCAGAATCGTCAACTCTGCCTTCGACCAGGCCGCTGTCGATATACAGGACACTCCTCTGTTCATTCCGTGCGACTTCGAACCCGTAAAGTTTGAGCGAGTCCATCTTGATGCCGCGCATCTCGAAATTCGAAAGTTCAAGATCGGAAATGAGTAGACTTTCGCCGATGAACACCCGCGAAATGTCAAATCCAAAGCAAGACGTGTCATCATCGATCAGACAGGCTCGCATCGGATCGCGCGAAAACGCTATTTCTCGCTGATCGATTTCGACGGCCTGAAATGGCACATCGACCTGAAATTCATGTTTCTTTTCATAAACCGCAGTGACTTTGCAGTTCCGGCAACTCAGGCGTGGAATGCCGTGCTTATCGTTTCCGTCCCGCGAAACATTGATTTCACTTCCATTTTGGGCTGATTTTTCAGCGAGTTCTTTAATCCATTCGATCGCCTGGGAGTTGTCTCGTGCCAGGTTAAAGCGAGCATTCAACCCCCTGATTTCGACAAGCGAGGCGTTCAGATCTCCGACAAACATCCCGAGAAGATCCGGATAGATGGTAACGGAATCGAATGTCATGGGTTCGATTTCAGCGCGGTTGGGAATAAACCGGACGTGATCAAGAATGATTCCGGTCATGCCCATCGCATGGATGGATCGAAATTCAAAACGTCCGTCAATTTTTTCGCCGAGTTCTGCGAGTTTGGGCGTCAGACGCGCTTTCAGATAAAGGCTCGTGCGAAGGCCGTAGCTGATGGCAAGGAAAACAAAAAGCACGATACAGATGCCCAATACCCAGTGTTTCCAACGGGCCGATCCTTTTCGAGGCTTTTTAGACTGTTTGTTTTCCTGCTTTCCCATGATTTGAGGTGACTTCTTGTTGAACACCATCCATGACGATCTTTGCATGGCCGAAAGCGGCAATCTAAAAAATATTTCGCAAATTTGCAAGGGGCTGAGGCACGCCTATTGTCATACGGCTTGTCGGGCTATTTCATACGCCCGATGCGCAGGGCTATTGAGCAAGCTCAATACGCCCTGCGAACAATATGTGGGCGGTACCGGCTACTGCAACCCTGCGCGTTTTGCGAGCAACTGGCCGCACGCGCCGCCAACCTGGGCACCTCTCGCGACGCGGAGTGTCACGAGACACCCGCGATCCTGGAGATCCTTGATAAATCTTTGGATCGTTTCGGTTGTAGGGGCATGGAATCGATCCCGTGGCGTTTCGTTATAGGGAATGATGTTGATATTGTGCGGCAGATCTTTGGCAAATTCCGCCAGCCTTTGCGCGTCTTCGGGCGTGTCGTTGATGCCTTCGAGAAGGACATATTCGAGCAAGACTTTTTCATGCGAACGATAGGGCCATTCCAAAAGCGCCTTGCGGATTTCGGCCAGGGGAAAACGACGATTCACGGGCATGATTTGCGAGCGGATTTCGTCCGTCGTCGCATTGATGCTGATGGCGATGTTCGGACGATTGGGGGCGGCCTTGAGCTTGGGAAGCTCGGAAAGAACACCGGATGTCGAAAGCGTGATGCGTACCGGCGGGATGTTGAGACCGTGTTCATTCGTCAGGATATCAATCGCCTTGATTACGTTGTCCGTGTTCATCAAAGCCTCGCCCATGCCCATGAACACGATGTTGACGGCGTGGCATTTGTGCGGTCCGAATTTGTACAGGGCCAAAATGACTTGCTGGACGATCTCGCCGGCAGTCAGGTTGCGGCGCAATCCCAATGTGGCCGTTGCACAGAATGCGCAGTTCATGGCACATCCGACTTGAGACGATATGCACAATGTCACGCGGGGAGATTTGACTTCGCGAGGCATGTGAACGGTCTCGATCCGTGCACCGTCGCTCAATTCATAGATAATCCTTGTCGTGCCGTCGTCGGCATGAATCTCATCGACGATTTCTATCTGGCGGCAGTCATATCGCGTTTTCAGAATCTGCACGCATTTGTGCCCAACCGAGTGGTGCGGGTTATTCTCGGCATCCCACGAACGCTGAATGGCGCGAAAAATATGCGGCCCGGAAGCGCGAACCGGGAGTTTGTCGAGTTCTTCCGGGAGAATCGTATAGACGCTTTCGCACTTTGCGATCTCTATTTCGACATCGTTGAGGAACTCGGCGTCGGCCTGAGTCCAGGACATTTTGCGGGCTTCCTCGATCGAAACCCATTCGAGAGCGCTGTGTTCCGTGTCTTTGAATTCATCCGATTCGAGCAGAGTCCGATAAAGATGAACCCGAATGGTCTTGTCCGGCGTTTGGGTTTCGCGGGTTTCGATAAATTCTGCGGGATGGGAACGCACCCCGAGTTCTTCGAACAATTCCCTTGCCAGAGCTTCGCGATGCGTTTCGCCGGGCTCGACTTTTCCGCCAGGAAATTCCCACAGACCGGCAAATGACTGATTGGGGCCTCTCTGTGCGGCAAAAAACAATCCGTCCTGAATTATCAGGGCGGCGACGACTTCGATGATTTTCATACAATCAATTTATCTTCGTGGCTGTGGCGGTTGATTCCGGCCAACATTGGAGCGATTTCTGCCGACGGGTGCCTGTGCTCTTCCGCCCGGCATCGGGGGGCGAACGCCGCGATTGGGAAGCTGACGGCCTTTAGGTGCCCCGTTGTCTACAATTTGGCGCGGTGCTGGTTCTTCTTCATCTTCAGAAAACGACACAATCCTGATTGCCAGTTGCAGGCATCCGACGAGTGCAACACCTTTGAGCAGGACTAAAAATCCAACATCCGGGTGCGTGCTTATCTGATGGCACACATAGACAACAATTTCCAGTATCATGGCACCAAGAGCCACGATTACCGAATATTTAAGCCGAGCTAATATCAAAAAACCGCTCAGAACGACGATGCTGTAAAAGATGACGGTCGTCATATTAAATCCCATTTTCGGGAGTTCCTGCGAATCGCCAAAAGCACCGTAAATGCCCAGAATTAATATGATTCCACCAATAATAACACATGAAGCCGCCGCAATAATGCGCTGAACCGGTGTCGATTGTTCGAAATCTATATTGAGTGCCATAGATGTTTTTTCCGTAATATTTCTAGTGTTTGGATGGGAACTATTTCAATGAATCCGGAATCGTGGATTCGACCAGTTTCACGATGTCGTCCATGAGTTTCGGAAGGCGTGGACATACTTTGTCGAGTCGTTTGTGATAGGCCGCGCTCAGATTTTTGTAATTATTCATCGTCGGCACGGGTTTCTGAGTAAATGCTCTCCAGAATTCTTCAATGCTTTCGATGGCCAGCGTGTCAGAATACATCGTGCGAAGATTGTGGATCTTGTCGCAGCATGAGATGAGGACGATGGCATCCGGAGTATTCTTCGTATCGAGCATTTTGGCAAGATAGTCGGCGTTGCGTTGTTCTTTGGGCGGTTTATTTTTGGGATCGTCCGGAAGTGAATCGGAGAGGCGAAGGACATTATCCGCGATTTTTTGTCCGAATTCCTGTTTGAGCAGTTCGTAAGTCTTTGTGCCGCCCTGATCCTCAATCGTGTCATGCAGAATTGCTGTCATGACGTAATCTTCGGCTTCTTTGGTATCTTTGCACACAAACCCGATATTTTCTGCTGTCAGGGATGCCACCGCAAGCAAGTGCACCATGAACGGTGCCGGAATATTCTTTCTGGCTTGCTTTCTATGCAACATGGAAGCGAAAAACACAGCGTGGTCAAATCGTTCTGACAATTCAAAGCGAGTAAACTCCATCATTGATTCTCCTTTAAGTAGCGGTGAATTGCATAGTGTGGCTGATAGCTTTCACATCGTCCAGAGGGTTCGAGCACATTCGCCTGAAGCCGCGGCTTGGCGGTTAAGTCTATACCCAAACTTCTCATGAGCGCAAGGGCTCCGCCGAATGAGGCAAGGTTACCTTCGGTGTCATCAATGTAATAGATACTTTCTCCCAGAATGTCAGCCGCCCATTGTGCACATTCTGTCGGCCATGGTTTTTCAATACATATCCTCACGGGGGCAAGTCCGTGGTTGCAGACCGTTTCGCGCCATGCACGGAGTTCGAACAGCATGCCTTCGAATAGGGCGCGGGCGAGTTGGGCAGGTTCATGGGCCGAGTGAAGCCCCGTGATCTGCCAGCCGTAGGCACCGAAAATACAGCGAAGTCCACAGCTGCCAACGGGTGCCGACTTGAGTGCTTTCATCGCGATACGTCCCGTTTCTTGATCGAGAAGCGCCTGTATCGAGTGCATGAGGATCGGTGAACAGAATGGTTCTGTCGAGTAGCCATACGTCGTCAGCGTTTTGCCGGGGCCCGGTTCCGTGTTCAATGGCATCTGCGCGTCAAAGCTCTGCGTCCACTCGTTCGAGGTCATTTCCTTCGGCTCGGTCGGGGCTTCGGCCGGTGTGTCGATGATTTGAATTTCATAAGCCGAAAGCGCAGTATTTCCGGCATTCCAGCGAGCAGAAAGGCGAGTGCCGACGGTAACAGCCCATGATAGGGCGTTGGCAGCCATCGCATAAGAGGCCGCGCCATTCCCCGTTCCCATGCAGAACACCGGGGTTCCAGCCAGATCAAATAATTCGGGAAAGTCATCGGCGGGCAACATGGCCAGGCAATTACCGGATATTCTGGCGGCGGCAACGCCCGGGCGCACGCGACGGCTTGAAAGAGCATGGTTAATGCCCATCGCCTGCCAAATCATTTCGTCCATGTCGTCGGGAATGTCGTCGATTTTCATGCCTCGTGGGCTGCATGCATCGAGTGCGTTCCCGCACAGACCGTGCATGACAAGCGCTCCCAATGACCAGATGCCATAAATGCCGTTCATGCCAAACGTCGGCTCGAACTGTTGTAGCCTTCGCAGGACCGAGTTTCGATATACCTTCGACGTTTCGGGCATTTCGGCATATTTTTCCGGAATGCCGGATTTGGGAATGGTGAGGGGGGATTCGATAAACACCGGCGATGCGGGATTCGATTTCGAATCGACAAATACAGCCGTCTCGAGTTCCGGTGTCAAAAGTGCGATTCCTTTGACTTCGCCACTTCGTCCCTGGCTAATTTCGTGAAGCGCTCGTGCAGTCATGCGAAGAACGACGGCACTGTCAACGCATTGAACGCCATATTTGCGTATCAGGGGCCAGGGTTGTGAATATTGCCGACTTTCCATGGCGGGATTCAGAGAACACGCACTGATTCCTTCTGTTGTCAGCGTGAGCGACCATATTTCGGGCATTTTGGGGGTTCCTATAAGTTCACAGTGGAGTTTTTGACCTCTCCCCCTCTGTCGCCTACGGCGACATCTCCCCCTCTCCATAAATGGCGAGGGGGAGAAAAAAGGGAATAATCGCTTATACCCGGGGGTACGCGCTACGCGCTACACCCCGGGCTGTATTCTTTCGCCCCTTCAGGGCGATTTTACAGCATTTATCGAAGGTCTTTGATTTCGTGTATCCACGCTCGTTAAACATAGCCTTATTTTTTAATCTTTCCGTCATCGCCGCATTCGTTGCCGTAGTCCATTTCTCCCGTTGGGACGTAGCCATAGTGGCCGTCCTGGGTTGTGCAGTGGTATTTTTTCGAGACGGCGAAATTGCCCATTTCGCAAATGTAGATATCGGGATCGCCTGATTTGCATTGCTTCATGCACTCTGCGGTGTTTTCGGTATCCGTGTTGTATTTCTTATAAGTCATGCAGACTTCGTCATAATCGCAGATTTCGACCTGAACCGTGTAATCGTCGTTTTTATCGAGGTCGCATGAGACAGCTTTCGAGGCAGTCACGCATTTGCCTGCGTATTTGCCGCTTTCGCAAGGCTGTCCGACGTCGTACACATCCGTCGTATAATCGACGCATTTGCCTTTTTCGCAGCCGATGTCACACGTGGTATAGCTGGCACTGATATGGTCATAACCGAGTTTTCCGTTGCCGATGTCCACGCATTCGAGCGTGGTCTGGTATGCGGGGGAATTGCCGACGCAACTGTTCAGTGACGTACCTTTCTCCTTGCACGGTTCAAAACAACTATATGTTGCGATGCCGTTATCGGTGATAAAACCGCAGATAGAGCCGCTGTTTGAGCAGTTTTCTTCGTTATCGATGATGGTGATGCGTTTCGTCTTTTTGTCGCATGTGACTGGTGTGTTGTCGATGCACGTGTCATCGAACGAACCGACGGTGCATGTATCACCGATTTTTTTGTTCGACTGGCCGTGGCAAATGCCATTGATACATACCGAATTTTTATCGCAAGTCTTTATATCCAAATAACCGGCGTTACATGTGTAGGCCGTTCGGCCATCGCAGGCACTGATGAAGTTAGTTTCATCGCAGATGCTCTGATCTTCCGAAATCATAGCGGATTTGCATTGAGGCGCAGAACCTTCGTCATTGCAGTATGTTTTGATGGGGCACGTCTCATAGCTGATTTTTCCGGCAGTGCATTTTTTAATCGAAGCACGATCGGCTGTACACATCGCCTCGAAATCACATGAGGTTTGTTGGGATGAATCGACGCATTCGCCGTTGACGCAGCTTTGGTTATTGGGACACGGTGTCTTTTTCATCGTGTTGGAAGCGCTGTCGCAAGCGAGTATTGTTTTGTTGTCAAAACAAGAAGGAATCGGGGTTGTCGGACAGGCAACGGCATCGCAGACGCCATTGGTACAGCCTTCGATACACGTTTCAACAAAGTCATAATCGTTCTGATCGTCATGGCAGTCGATGACGTCGTTATTCCGGCATCGGAGGCCTTTGCCTTCGATACAGACATCATCGTCATCGCCCAACTCGACGCATTCGCCGTCCCAACAGGCAGTATTGCCTTCACATGATTGGACTTTTTTGCCCCATTTGCCGTTATTGCATATCGAAACGACGAACTCCGTGCTGCATCCGTTTGCACCGTTATCGACGGCATAACCGTCCACATCGATACAGTCGTTTTCCGAAGGTGTCGGTGGCGTCGGTGGCGTCGTCTGTGCGCATGATTTGCCGTCATCGGCGCAGCCATTCGGGCAGTTTTGAACAGTAGTTTCCAGTCCGCTGGTACACAGGAAGATGCTGCCATCGCGACATTGCGTGCCCGTATAAGTGCAGACATTGCAAAGGTTGCATGTGTTGTTGCTGCACCCGCACGTGCATGGATTGACGGTTTCTGTGCCATTTGTACACGTGGTCGTCGATTTGCCGTCTGTACTGCATTTGGTTCCCGTGTAGCTGCATCCGGTCTGCTGTATTGCGCACGATTTTGCGTCTGTGCTGCATCCGTTTGGGCACGCCTGAAGGATAGATTCGTGCCCGTTTACGCATTGATAAAGCGTGTTCTGTTCACACAGTGTGCCCGTATATGAACAAGGTTTTCCCGCATTGCATGCGCCGTTAGTGCATCCAGACAGGCATTTTTGAACCAGGATTTCGTTGCCATCCGCGCAATAGACGATGTTGCCTTCGTTACTGCAATAAACGCCCGACACCTTGCATTGAGGTGTGTCGGGATCACCGTCGCAGGCACTTAAAAGGACACAGAATAAACCGACGAATATCAAGGGCGTTTTTTTCATCTTTTTTCTCCAAAAGTTGCCGGCGCAATGGTGATTTTTGAGTGACCGAAAATCGATCGGTGTTGTTCCTCTTGAACAGAGGAGAACAGTTGCTATCATAGCAGAATCTGTATGGATTGCATTATTTATATTAGTATTCAAACTCTAATGGCGTTTCTTAGGTACATAATTTTACTGAAACCAGGCAGTAGACAATAGGCAGTAGGCAATAGTGAGCAATGATATAAATGCGTTGTTATTTAGTTTACTATTCTTGAAATCAGGCAATAGGCAGGAGGGAGCAATGATATAAATGCGTTATTTTTTAGTAAGTTCATCAGTACTTTTGAGATATAATATAGTTGAGAAAGACATTATTTTTGTATGCGTATTTTAAGAAATGTCTGAATAATTGTTTTTGTCACACGGATTCGATTCCGCTAACGCGGAATCTGCCTTGATTTTGTCAGGTGTTCGATAACGGTTCCGATGTGATTTGTGTGTTTATTCAGAGGTTCCCTAAAGAATGTCTGAATAATTAACCAGTTTCAACAATCACCCCAAATCAGCTCTAGTTTTTTCGCGAGCGAGACGCCTGCGTCCCCAGAAATTAGTCATTTATTCAGAGCTTCTATTATTGTGTTATTATATATTTTACAAAAATCTAAATGAAGTTTGATTAAAATTCATGGTTTATCATGCGTTGGCAAAATGTTACAAACCATGATGCTTCCTGTTGGAAAGGAAGTAGTTTTCAATTCACAGTTTTGGGGTGTTTTATGCCTGAAGAACAAAAGGCGACCTGGCGTTTTCCGGGAACATTTTGGTTCGCCAATTCTATGGAATTGTGCGAACGGGCCGCATATTATGGCTTTTTCATTCTCATCACGGTCTATCTTTCTACCGTCGTTGGTTTTTCGGATATCGAGGCCGGTATCATTTCCGGTATTTTTTCCGGGGCTCTCTATCTTCTGCCGCCGTTTATGGGGATCATCGCTGACCGAATAGGGTTCAGACGTGCCATGATTCTCGCGTTCAGCCTGCTCACGTTTGGCTATACGATGCTCGGCATTTGGCATGACAAGGCGACGGTTTGTCTGTTCCTCGTCGTCCTCGTGTTAGGTTCGGCGTTTATCAAGCCCTTGATCACCGGAACCGTGACCAAGACGACGGATGAAACGAACCGTGCCCGCGGATTTTCCCTCTTTTATTGGACTGTCAATATCGGCGCATTCCTGGGTAAGACGGTTATTCCATTCATCCGCAATGAAATTGGCCTCCAATATATCAATTTCTTTTCGGCCGGTGTTTGCCTCGTTGCGCTCATCATTGCCATCGCGTTTTATCATCCCGACAAGAATCAGACAGAACAAAAAACATTCGGGCAGCTTTTCAAAAGCCTCGGAAAAATCCTTATCAACGCGAGGCTGATGATTCTCACGCTCATCATCGCGGGGTTCTGGACTGTGCAGCAGCAGCTTTATGCCACGATGCCGAAATACGTCATCCGAACAGTTGGCGAGGATGCCAAACCTGAATGGATTGCAAACGTCAACCCGCTTGCGGTTGTGATTTGCGTCATCTTCGTGACGCAATGGATGCGCAAAAAGTCGGCAATTCACTCGATGATTCTCGGCATGTTCATCATGCCGCTTTCTGCGTATGCGATGAGCCTGGGGCCCTGGCTTCGCGATGGGTACGGCGATTCCATTCTTGGACTACATCCTTTTACCTTCATGCTCGTCGTCGGCATTGCCCTCCAGGGACTTGCCGAATGCTTCATTTCCCCGCGTTTTCTCGAGTATTTTTCACTTCAGGCACCAAAGGGCGAAGAAGGCGTCTATCTCGGGTTTTCGCATCTGCATTCGTTCTTTTCCGCCATATTTGGCTTCTTTATCAGCGGTTTTCTGCTCGAAAAATATTGTCCCGATCCCAAAACGCTTCCCGAAGGCCTCTCGCCTGATCAGATCGCCGGCTATTATGCCAATGCCCATGTCATTTGGTATTATTTCGTCGCCATTGCGGCCGTTGCCGGTGTCGCGCTCGTCATTTATATGACGGTTTGTAACGCGATTGATAACAAGCGAGTCCTTGAGAAAGAGGATGGGGACGATTCCGGGCATGAAGACGAATCCAGGGATGAAACGAAGTAAATTCTTACCGAATTTTATTTAGCTTTGTATCGGTAGGTTTTAATGGGGCATTCCCAAATAAAGCGCCGCGCGTATGCAATAGCGCGGCGGGCACGCCGTATGCCAATAGGCGTGCCGACAAAAAATAGATACTGCTTTGCATGTCGCAATCGTTCTTGTCACGCCATCGCGTGATTGTTAAAATGCCGCGTCTGTTTCGACAGATGTCCAACATTTTACCCATCAGGAAGGAGCCGGGCATGAATCAGCTTCAGAAAGAAATCGTCGAGCTTAAGAATAAGCTGGGGGTCACGATACTTGCGCACAACTATATGGAGCCTGAAGTTCAGGATATCGCCGATTTTTGCGGCGATTCGCTTGAACTGAGCCGCAAGGCCAAGGAGAACAAGGCGGATACGATTCTGTTTTGCGGCGTGCGTTTTATGGGAGAAACCGCGAAACTTCTTTCGCCGAATGCACGCGTCGTCATGCCGACTGGCGAGGCTGGCTGCCCCATGGCCGATACATGCCAGGTGGAAGCGCTAAAGGTGTGGAAAGCCGACCATCCGGAACACGTCATCGTGGCTTATGTCAATACGACGGCCGCGACGAAGGCACTTGTCGATATTTGCGTGACATCGGGAAATGCCGAACGCATCGTGAAAAAGCTCGGCAATGACCGTCCCATTATGTTTTTGCCGGACAGGAACCTCGGGGCCAACCTGAACAATCGCCTCGGTATGAAGATGGATTTGTGGAATGGCTGCTGTCGCGTTCATAACCATATTTCAACCTCCGATATACTGAAGATCAAGGAACTGCACCCCAATGCAAAAGTCATGGTACACCTCGAATGCACGCCGGAAGTCGTCGCGCTCGCCGATGTCGCGCTTTCGACCGCTGGAATGCTGAAATATGTTGAGCAGACTGATTCGAAGGAATTTATCGTCGGCACCGAATGCGGCATGCTCCATCGCCTGAGAATGCAGTTCCCCGACCGAGAGTTTTTCGGATTGCAGCCGAGTATTGTGTGTCCAAATATGAAAAAAGTCTCGCTTGAACTCGTTCGCGATGCCTTGCTCGGAAAGGGATTTGAGATCGTGTTGCCGGATGACATCATGCGTGATGCCGTTCGTCCGATCGAGCGAATGCTTGAAATGTCTTGAGATTGTGAGGGAGGCACCACCCGTGACCTCACCCCGCCCGCCTCGCGGGCACCCCTCTCCCATTGGGCGAGGGGAGGCGGGGTCGCTATCGCTCACCCGTACACTAATATAAGAATTTTTCACTATCTAGTATCTCAAGCCACATCCCTAGATTGGACTAAACTCAATAATTCAGACTTATCGTCAGTTGACGAACTATAGCCTATTGCCTATTGCCTACTGCCTACTGCCTAATTTCGCTCGGATTACGGAACTAAGAAACATTATCAGAATCTGAATAATTCCCCTATATGTTTGACAATTCATAGTGATTACTGTATCGCCCGTATTTCAAAATGCAACCTTGTTGCATTTTGAAATACGATTATGGAACTGTTCATGTTCCTTTTGGATACGGTGAATGTGTCGATGAAGTTTTGGGTTCGTTTTTCTTTATGTTTCGCCATGGCATTGGGGTATTCCCAGGCGGTTTATGCTGAAGATGAAGTAATTGTTGTCGAAGATGACGATGTCGTGGTAGCGGACATTGAGGATGATGAGGGCGTGCTTGAACTCAATGCCATCGAGATATCGGAATCGCCGGAAGAGCAAATCAGGAATGGAACGCGGCCTCCGTTTGCGCAGGTGATTACCCAGCCTCAGCTTCAATCGATTAATGACTGGCTCGAAAGTGCCAATGGGGTTTATGGCGATGCATCCGGCAAGGGGACGCGCAATGTGATTGTGCGCGGTTTTGAAGGCCGCCAGCTGACGTATGATTTTGAAGGCATGCCGTTGGATACGGGCTACGATGGAATGACCGGGCTCGATGTCATGCCGATGAACTGGATAGGTTCTGGACGCATTGCGCACGCCGATGCCGTGCCGACCGATGATGTTGGGCTCGGTGGAAAAATTGACCTTTATTCATTCAGCCCGAAATTGTTTGAGACAAATCTCGAACTGACGCTCACTGGCGTGACGGGTTCTGTGGCTCACGGGATGAAGAAAGGGCCGTGGGAGTGGGCCGCGACGGCGGGCGGCCGGTTTTCGAAGGGCTTTTATATGTCCCATGCCTACGAAAGCACAAAGGATGAGGACGGCGGGCTTCGCGATTACAGCGGTCGAAAGGGCGGCAATTTTCTCGTCAAGGCCGGCCGTGAGCTGGGAAATTGGGGAAAAGTGGAGCTCATTTCGGGATGGGCGCAGGCCCCGCGAGGCGTGCCGACGGGAATCAATACGGGGTATCGTCGGTATTGGGATTTTACGAGCTGGCGCGTTGCATTTGTCTCGACACGGCTTCAGTGGAAAACCGACATACTTACGGGCCAGGTCCAGCTTTGGGCCACGGATCAGGGAAATACGCTCGAGGCTTATGACTCGCCCGAACGCAATACGCAGAAAACCGCCGTGGCATCGACATCGATCTGGCAGGATGATGATTACGGCGGACGGCTCGATCTGGGGTCGCCGGTGTGGTCACTCGGAAAAGCCGGTTACATTCAGGCGCTGTTTCGCACGGATCTTCGGTACCAGCGCCACGAATCCAATGAGGACACGTATGCGCCGGCTGTTCATACGGAGAAGGATTCCAGTCGTTTCTATTATGCCGTGCGCCCTGCCATCGATTGGCAGATAACGCCGTCTATTCATACGTTTATTTCGGGCAACGTGACGGGTGCCAAGGCAATGTCGCAGCATACGACGCAGACGACGCCCCAGCCTGGTCTTGAAGATATCGTCAATGGCGGTTTTAGCTTTGGGTTCGACTATGCCGTCATCGAATCGCTCGATTTGAACCTTAGGGTTGCCCGTCGTTTGCGCTTGCCGACGCTCAAGGAGCAGTTCAGGAGCCTTCCCGGCGAGGAGCTTGAAATTCCGACGCTGAAGCCCGAAACAGGTTGGGATATGGAATTCGAAGCACACTGGAAGCCGACGGATTGGTTTGCATTGACGGTTGGCGTGTTCGATACGGAAATCCGCGATCTCATCGAGTTCCGTTACACGAATCAAATCAAACTGGCTTACAATGTGGCGAAGGCGCGTATTGCGGGTGTCGATGCATCGACCGTGCTCGGTCCCTGGTACGGCCTATCCCTCGATCTTTCATACCATTACCTGTATGCGTACGATTTGAGTCAGGAACACGTTCTGAATGATCGGCCTGCCCATAATTTCAGGTTTGCCGCGCATTATGCCCCGATGGATAATCTCAAATTCACCATAGGCGGCCAGTATGAATCGAAAAGGCGCACGGAAGCCTGGCTGTCGACCAAGTCTGCGTGGATGGGTCAGATTTTCTTGCTCAACGCCGAAATCGAATACAAACTCGAGAATGTTTATCTGTACCTGCGCGGCACGAACCTGACGGATTATAACTATTCACGGGCGTTTGGTTATCCCGAGCCCGGATTTGAACTGATGCTCGGTGCCAAATTGACGATGTAATTATCTATTTTTGGGGGCACGCCTATTGACATACGGCGTGCCCGCCGCGCTATTGCATACGCGCGGCGATAATCTTTGAAACTGAACAGTGACTAAGATATTGATTTAATTCCAGAATTGGTATAAACGCCTCCGCCTTTTGTGTGATGTATCCACACAATTGTTTTCTATTTCTGGCGTCTGATTTGTGAAATAAATTATGTTTGTCGATCTTTCTCTGAATTCCAAAAAGTATTGCGGCACACAGCCTCTTTGTGTTCGTTGCTTTAACCGAAATGAAGTTGTCGTCGATAGCTGGAATTCAGTGTTTGTCGAGGTTTGTTGCGCCTTATATAAAAAAAATCCGATTCGTTTTGAAAAATCGACGCGAACCGAAACTTTCAGTCGGGTCATTCTTCCGTCTGCGCAGAACATGCGCAAACCTGCGTTGTTTGTGGCCGGGCATTACGTCGAAACGGATTTTGAAGACTATGAAATCATCGATTGGATTAAACGGCTCATCGATCGATTGGGAATCGCGGCCGAAGCCATCGTGATTTCCTATCAGCTGGAAAAACTTCATGCCGATGGTTCGGATAAGATGATACGTCCAACATCCTCGCCTGAAATGGCTCAGAATAGCCAGATCGAGACGAATGATTTGTTTAAGACGATTTCCAGTGAATTCAACGCTTGGAATGGCATTCTTAAATTCGGTGCCGTTTCTTCGTTTGCAGAGTTTATCTATGCTCGCCCGGAAAGTCTTTCCGTCTATTCCGGTTTCGGACATATCGAATCTGCTCGAAATGTCGTGAGTTATCAGTTTAGTTCCTGGGTAGACATCTTAGAACGTATTCTCATACTTCTCGCGCAGTCGCAACCGGATCAGGTTCTCTTATGCCTGAAAAATCATTGCGGTTCGGTTGCGTCTGTTTCCCAGACAAAAGATGGTTTGAAAAAACCGATATTGCTTTTCGATCAAAACTATATCGATTTATTCGCCTTTGAAAATGACATTCCAGCGACGGTTGAATGTATTTGCAAACTTGTCCGCTGCCTCAAGATTAAATCCGACGAATGCGTTATCCATTTTGTCGTGGATGAGACTCTTGTTCAATCGACGAAAAATGATATGAATGCAGAATCACTGCATGATTCGAGCGAGCTTTCTGTCGTGTCGGATGTGAGAACTGAACAAGAAGAAACGTCAGATTCCAAGGTCGAATTATCCGATAGCAATGTCGATTCAAATTCTGAAGATGTCGATGAAGAAACTGATTCGGATTCTGAAGATGTCGATGAAGAAACTGATTCAAATTCTGATGAACTTGATGAAGAAACTGATTCAGATTCTGAAGAACTCGATGAAGAAGCCGATTCAGATTCCGAAGATGTCGAGGACGACACCGAGCCAGCGAAGAAACAGGTTTATTATCAATTTTCTCTTGAAAAGAATTATCAGCTCTGGGCAGATGGAACGCCTGTGGCCCTGTATTGGCGCGGTGAGGAAGTTTCCGTCGATTCCTGGCCAGAACTATTTGAGGAGTTTTGCGAAAAGATGTTGGATGAATGTGAAGAACGATTCATCCATATTCTGACGGATTCCGAACTCGTCAGCGAAGATGAGGATGAATTGCGTCTTCCTTATCGCATAAGAGGGGAGGAATTATATATCGAAACAGACAGGCCGGCAGTTCGCGTGATGCAGCTTATGGCAATCTGGTGTTCCGAATGCGGTATTCCCAAAGATGAAATCGAAATAGAAACCATGGAATGGGAAGACGTGGAAGATGAAGATGACGATATAGACGATGATGATGATGATGAAGAATATGATGAATATGAGGATGAGGAAGATGATGATGAATATGAAGACGAGGAATTGGATGAAGATGAAGATGAGGATGAGGATGAGTAGTAAGGTTTAGTCCGAGCCATGAATATTGTTGGATATACTAAATAGTGAATAAATCATATGTAGCGAACTGGTGAGCGTAGCGAATCCATTTCCCTCTATTGGGAGAGGATGCCGCGGATGAGGTCTGAATAATTACTGATGAAGTGTAATCCAACTTTCTACCGCATATAGAGGGACATTGACCATCCAATCCTGTTTCTGATAATCTGCCATAGAAAACCGCCATCCGAACAAACCATCGTTGTTATCTATGGTGGTTTTCAGACTTTTGGAACGAAGATTTTCCTCGGCCTTGACTTCGATGGGATGAATTTTATTGTTTTGAAGTACAAAATCGATTTCGAGTGTGGATTTATCGTTTGTGTAGTAATAGGGATGATTCCCAGATGAAATGAGTTGTTGTGCAACATACTGCTCAGTGAATGCGCCCTTGTATTCGGTAAAAATGTGAGTACCGACCAGAATGTCTTTTGCCGGCACATCGGCCATTGCACCAAGCAATCCAAGATCATTCACAAATAATTTAAAGGCGTTGA
>JAZODZ010000546.1:0-3212 GCA_045597285.1 Myxococcota bacterium | reverse complement strand
ATAAAGGCTGACCAGTTCGTGGATTGTATCGAAAAAGTGTACAAAAAAACAAAAGTGAAATTCGTCGTAATCATCGACGAATACGACGTCCTCGTGCGCGAAAAGGCCAGTGCGACAATATTTGATCCTTACCTGACATTTTTAAACAGCATGTTCAAGAACGCCGACCTTGCGCCAGCCTTTGCCCTTGTCTATTTGACGGGGATTCTTCCCATCGTGCGCGACAAGATTCAGTCAAAACTCAATCTGTTTACCGAATATACCATGACGGATTCCATGCAGTTGTCGGAATTTGTCGGTTTTACCGAGGAAGAAACCAGATCCTTATGTGAAAAATACAAACTGGATTTTGAGGCATGCAAACGCTGGTACAATGGATATAAACTGGATTTTCTCGATAATACATTGGAAATCTATAATCCAAAGTCCGTTGTTCAAGCCATGACGACTCGAAAATTCGGAGATTACTGGACTAAAACGGGATCATACGATTCCATCAGAACTTACATATCGATGAATTTTGAAGGCATCAAGGATGATGTCAAAACCATGATTGCAGGTGGCCATATTGATGTGAATGTGGATAAGTTTCTAAACACCATGACGGATTTCCATTCCAAAGACGCCGTTTTTGCCTACCTCATTCACCTTGGTTATCTGGCTTATGATAGTATCACAAAACAGTGTTATATTCCGAACAATGAAATCCGATCGGAGTGGATCTATGCCATTGAAGATGATTCCGATTATGCGAAAGCCATTGAAATTGTAAACAATTCGAAATTATTGCTGGACAACACGATCGAAGGCGATAGCCAGGCTGTCGCAGATGCTTTATCTGCAGCACACGAACAACTCATGAGCCGCCAGCGATACAATCACGAAGCCTGTCTGCAATGCGCGATTCGTTTTGCCTATTTCTATGCCAACACGCGTTATACAATCATCAGCGAGCTTCCGGCGGGCAAGGGATATGCCGATGTCGTATTTGTTCCATATATCACAAATGTGCCCGCAATGATCGTCGAACTCAAGCGCAATAAGAGCACAGGCGCGGCTTTGCAGCAAATCGAGAACAAACAATATTTCAACGTAATGGACAAATACCAAGGCGATCTATTATTGGTCGCCGTGAATTATGATGAAAAGACAAACGCGCATACGTGCGAGATACAGCGGTTTGCGAAGGATGTGTAGACACCTGCATTAGCGCCGCGGGCCACGGCTTTACGGGGTTTACCGTGTATTTTTATCTGTTCGGTCAGAACCTTGCAAAAGGTGATGTATTGATGAATGATATCGTTAGTTTTGCGAACGTAAAGCATGTGAACCTTAACGTCGATGTTTATCGATTTTTCATCCGGGAAATGCAGTTCCCTGAATGAAAGCACATCAGGCCTATTTGCATAGGTAGAGACGTGCAGACCGAGCGTCTCTGCCAACGCAAATACGGCCTCTGGCGGCCCGCACGGCGCGACATGGCACATACGCGGGCCTTAAAACCGCATCATTGCTAGGTTTTCGCGTAGCGAAAATTTTTAAATTTTTCGTCGAAAAGAGATTGATTTTTTTTTTTTTATGATGCCATAAATTTGTCGGCAGTTTGGGCTGATAAATGATACCGTCGTTTTACATGGTAATCATTCAAATGATTACCATTTTTGTTGGGAGTAAACATGAAGATAAACGGATTATTCGGTGTTAAAACAGTGGAAGAAGCCCAGAAAAAATTGGCAAATGGTGCACAGATCCAGGCTTTAGATGAAAATAGTCATACGGCATTGTATGACTGTGATAATCCTGAAGTCGCTCAATTTTTGATAGATCACGGTATCGATGTCAATTCTTGTCCCGAGCAAGGCGATACAGCACTTCTACATAATGCCCCAAAACATAATCTTGCGATGTGCGAAGTGTTACTCAAAAACGGTGCAGATCCGCATCTCGAAGCGTGGGGGCACGACTTTGATATAGAAACTCCTTTTGGGTATGCACTTCAATGGCCCGATATGACTAAGCTTTTCCTCAAATATGGTGCCGATCCCAATAAAGCAAAAGAATATAAAATTAAAGATGCCGAAGTGTTGAGTATTCTTGTAAACATAACTTAAATACAAATACATATAAAGATGGTGAAACTGCTTTATTTCATTGCGACAATATAAATGTTGCAGAGCGGCTTATTCAAATGGGCACGGATCCTAAAAAACTAGATCTTTACGGACGAACCGCTCTATTTGATTGCCGCGACCTTGAAATTGCGCAACTGCTCGTAGACCATGGCGTTGATCCAAATCTGAAAGATAAAGATGGAGCTACTGCGTTTTACTATTATCATGATGCTCGAATTGCTAATTATTTGATTGACAAGGGACTTGACGTCAACAATACTACGATGGTTAAGGGCATCACACCTCTCTTCGTGTGTCATGATAAAGATGTCATTTATGTAAAAGATAAAGACGTTGTATCATTTCTTGTCAAGAATGGCGTCGATCCTACTGTCGTCGATAACGATGGAAAAACATGCTCGTGGAATGTTAAACAAATCAAAAATAAAAATACAATTAAAATTCATGGCGAGTTCAAGTCTGAAAGCTATTACAGTGAATTTGAAGAAGAGTTTCAAAAGCGTTATTTCTCAGGAAGATTATATTTTTTTCATGATGCTTATTGCAATCTTTCTCCCAAACGCACGTTTATCGACCGCAGGCCGATAAACGTGCCCATATTCGCCGCATCGCACGCAGATGAAAGACAAAAAAAAGCCCTCCAGCCTCAAGCAGGAGAGCTTTGAAATTAGGAAGAATAACGATTACGTTTTATCTGATTTCATGCAGGCAGAATAGGCTTCGACTTCTGTTTTGCACACGTTCTCTTCCAAATCTTCTAAGCACTTGCAATTTTCGGGGTCGGTGCAGGTATTGACTGTGGCACCGAGAACGCATTTATAATATTTCTCGCCAACGTCCTTGCACGTGGCTTCATATTTTTTGGCTTCGGCCTTGTACGTCTCGACACACGAATTCATGTCGGCCTCAGAGATGTTGGCCCCGCAGGCTTTGCCCATCACGACATTGCAGAATTTGTTGAAATCGATTTCTTCTTCTTCGGGTTCACCCATGCACGCAGAATAGGCGTCGATTTCGGTTTTGCACACGTCATCATCGATGCATTCGCAATTCTCTTTGTCGGTGCATTCTTTGATCGTG
>JAZODZ010000545.1:0-5197 GCA_045597285.1 Myxococcota bacterium | reverse complement strand
CCGTGAAGACCTTGGCTTCGTCGCCCTGCGGGTAACAGCCGTCGTTCTTGGCATAGACCGTAAACGTGAGCCGTGCACCTGTCACACCTGCCGTCGACGTACCCGTCGCAAAGTTCGTGAACCCATCTTCATAGGACGAAGAGAATTTCGTCGGCTTTGCAATCGGGTTACAAGAGGCTTCGGGTTCATTGGCCGGAGCGAGGTATTGTTTGGCGACAATCTTGTCGATGAAGCAACTCGTGTTCTTGTTGTTGTCCATCACGTTGCCGCGGATCTTCGTCGTGACGTTGTACGTGCCGTATTTGACCAGCGCGTCGACGCCCTGAACGATGTAATTATTCACGTTGGATGCCGTTCCCGTGTAGGTCAGGATGCACTGATTGGCAACGCCATTGACCGTAACAGGACTCGTTGCGGACGTTCCGAGGCAGCATTTATTCTCGCCGCAGCTCCAGCTGGTCTTGCCAGTCTTGAATGCGCAAACGGGGACGACGGCATTCGACTCACGCGCCCAGGCTGTCATCTGTTTGTAACTATCGGCGCTGGAATTCGTACCAAGACCGATGACGCGCATACCCGTGGATTTGAGCACCGGAATCAGGTCGACTGTATAATGCGGATTGGGCACATAAGACGAACTGTAGGCCAGGCTTGAAGCATTTGTCGTATTGTAAAGCGCATTGCTCGCTGTGCTGTCATGCGAATAGATGTCGGTTGCATGGACGACGACGGGGAGCGTATTCGAACGGAAATCGACATAACCCCACGTTCCTGTCGGATTGGCATGCGCAGGCAGGCTGCCACCGGACCAGGCAACGCCTTTGCCCGTGGCGATCTGATAGAGGGACTCGGCACCGGATTCGGCACCGTCCGCGCCGCCGGATGCCGTGAAATGTGAATTGCTCATGTATCCAGAGACGGTCGAGGCAACCGTCGAAATCGGCCCTGCCACGACGAGAGGCCTGTCGGTTCCGCCGCCGTAATTGCTCACGGGGAAGTCGTCAAACATCGTCAGCGTAAATCCGGAGTCCGTCACCATCGAGCGGATCGACGTAATCATCGAATTGATGTTCGTCTTGACCGTGTTAATCGTGCCGCTCATCGAACCCGTGGTATCGACGTTGAACACGAGGTCGAGTTTGGAGACTTTCGGACTGAACGTGAGGACGTCGTCATCCTTCGCATTGTTGGGCAGCTCGAAGTAGAAATCGTAGACGTCCTTGACGCCTATCTTGCTGTCACACACCATCTGCGAAACCGTGTAGCCACTGCCGGCAGACTGGGCAACCGCATATTCGGAAGGATCGAGGTAACCGTCGCCATCCGTATCCGCTTTGATACGTGGAACAAGACCATTGGAGCAGACGATATTATTTTCGACGGAATCCTTGAGGCCATCGTTGTCGGAATCGATTTCGAGCAGATCCATAATGCCGTCGCCATCGGAATCCCGAACCTTGTTAATCGTGTAACAGCCGTATTTATTCTTCGCGCCGAGCTTGGAAACATTCAGCACACCGGCGGCCTCGACGGCATCCGAAATGCCATCGCTATCGGTATCGGCATTATAACGCGAATAGGAACCGCGTTTTACGCCATTGACCATGATGTTCATGCGGAGGACGCCTTCCATATCATCGCAGAAGCCGTCGTTGTCCGAGTCGAAATCCATGTAGTCGGGAATCGTGTCGGCATCGCAGTCGACGGGCTTTTCGGCCGTACCGAAGGCATTGCCATTTTTGCATCCGTAACCAGAGAATTTACCAGTCTCCGGAGTTGGCGGGTTGATGACCATACCCGTGATTTCATCGACGTCGAGGGCGTTGTCGTTGTCGTTATCGAAGTCGAGATAATCAGGAATGTCATCCGTGTCGGTGTCAATGCAGTATGTAAACATGCCTTTCTCTTTGGCCGAAAGGCATTTGGTATCACCGCCGCAGCATTCGATGGAATCGGGAACGCCATTGCCGTCGCTGTCGGGATCGAGATAGTTCGGAATGCCATCGTAATCGGCATCATCCGGCTCGTATTCGCCATTGTTGTTGTTCGCCTCGATCTTGTCGGGAATGCCATCGCCGTCGCTGTCGAGATCGCGATAATCGGGCGTCCCGTCCTTATCCGTATCTTCGCAACCCTCTCCTGTCTCCGGTGTACCCGCCGAACATTCCAGATAATCGGGAATCGTGTCCTCGTCAGTATCGGTGGTATCCTCGACGACATCGGGAACCTTGCATACCGGCTCACCTTTGTCGAGCATACAGAAAGCATTGTGTTCCAGGCAGTTTTCTGAAGCAACAAACGCGTTGTCTTTGCACACCTCGATCTTAAAGCCGTTGCAACGCTTATCGCCATCCGCACAGATGGATTCCACGCAGGAGGACGTATTGTTCTGGGTGCGGCAAATCATGCCGTTTTCTTCGCAGTTGTTCAGCACGACCAGGAAACCGTTATCGCATTTCTGCAGAACATTGCCGTCACAGGACTGCGCGTCACCGGTGCAGTCAAACTCGACACAGGCAGCACTTCCACCTTCGTCAACCTTGCAAACGCTCTTTTCCGGGTCACAGGCCATATCGACTTCAAAGAAACCGGACTCCTTGCATGACTCCACCTTGCCATCGATCGTGCAGCGCGACGCACCGAGCTCACATTTGGCAATGCACTGCCCACTGCCCGTACTGTCGTCACAAATAGGTGTTTCTTCGAGTTCCGCACAATTCTGAACCGCCTCATATTTGTGGAAAGCATTGCATTTCATCACGCTGCCTTCCTTACACGCCGAACTGTCGGTCGCGCATTCGGACTCATGGCAGCCAATGTTTCCATCCGCATCCGCAAAGCAGGCCTCGCTTGCCTCGCTGCAATCCTGCTTCAGCTCGTATGCGCCTTCTTCGTTGCAAACCATCAGCAGATCGCCGCTGCAAACGACTTCACCCGGGGTCTGGCACTCTTTTACGACCGCTATCTCGACGCACGTACCGTCCTTGCATTCATACCCTTCCTTGCACTCTTCGGCACACAGCTTCTGCTCGCTCTCGACACACACACCTTTTGAGGTATCGCAATACCAGCCATCCTCGCATTCCGTCTCGCACGGTTTATCATCTGGAACGCAGAGCCCGATTTCCACACTGCAATGCTCATTCTCGGGGCATTCAGCAGGACATTCCGGGATATCATCCACACATTTTCCCGACGCGATATCGCAGTGTTCACCTTCCTCACAGACTTCGGCGCAATAACTGGCGCATTTATATTCCGTGGAAGCATCGCAGTGTTCGTTTTCAGGGCAAGTCTCGGGACAGGCACCCGTCACATCATCGACGCATTGATAGTCCGTTGAAGCATCGCAGTGCTGGTTGTCAGGACAACTCTCAGGACATTTCTTTCCAGGATCGACGTCATCAACGCACTTGTAATCCGTCGAGGCATCGCAGTGCTGATTATCCGGACAACTCTCAGGACATTTCTGCCCGGCGTCATCGACGCATTTGTAATCCGTCGAGGCATCACAGTGCTGTTTGTCAGGACAAGTGTCCGGACATTTTTTCTCAGGTTCGACGATATCGTCGATACACACATAGCCTGTCGTCTCATCGCAGTGCTGACCATCCGGACACGACTCCGGACATATCGAACTCACACTGCCCTCGCCGCCGCCACATCCCATCATCAACGCAGCGGAAGCACAACAAGCCATTGTAAAAATAACAGTTCTCTTAAACATTATTTCCTCCCAAGTGGAAACCTCAAATGCTTAAAACAGTCTGCACGCGGTTCACTCCTGACCACAGCGCAAATAAACTATCCCAGTTTAGCGAAATTTGTTCATTTTTCAAATAAATCAACGTTTTATTCCCTAAGTCGGCACAAAAACGAAAAAAGCCGCGTATCCGGAACGGATAGCGGCTTTCACGGGGCCAACAGCCCGGCGAGCCAGATGAAATAGGCCCGCCCAAATAAAAGAGAAATCAGTTACTGATTTCGCCGCCGTCGTTGATGATCGGCGGAACCAGGAAGTAGGCAATGCCGGAATTGAGAACCGAACCGTCGCCGGAAACTTTGACACGCGCCTTGAAAACCTGCGGTTCTGTCGTCGCCGGGAAGATCGACTGGGACGCAACAGGAATGACGTCGTAGCAAACCACCGTGCCGGGAAGCAGGTTGCTGATCCCGGGATATTTCGTGGCCGTATTCGTCAATGTGTTCGTAATCGTGGCACAAACGCGGTTCTGAACGGTCTCGCCACCCTTGATGTTGACTTCGAGGTGATCGATGAGCTTCGCGGCATTCAAGTCGACATCTTCGACAGACGACGTGACCTGAACCGGCATCGTCTTGACGAGCGACATGATCCCGCTCTTGACCGCAACCGCAAAATCTGTCGAAGCCGTGTTATACGAGAACGGCTTGCCATTGATATCGAGCGTTCCCGAATACGTACCGATGTTGTCGGAAACTTTCTTCATGTCGTTGATGTTGCCGGTTGAAGCATTGCCCGTCCCGTAGAGGCCAATCCACCGGACGCCGTACTCCTTCATAATCGCACCGGTAGTGGCACCTTTGTCCGTCGTCAGATTCTTGCAGTATGTCACGCCAGGACACGAGTTGTTTGTCGGTGCATCCGAACAGCACTGCTCTTCGTCATACGCCTGAAGGTAAATCTTGATCGCATCCTTGCGGTAACCGACACAGGTGACACGGTTGGGATCGCCCGTCACGCAGTTCGGCCCCTCGTGAAGCGGAACGCAATTAGACCCCGTCGACCGAGGCTGGCACTGGCATAGATTGGTATCGCAGAACTTCTTGCCCTTATAAGCCGAAATATTGCCATTGTACGCTTCGTTCCCGAGGATGGCACACAACGGCATCTGGAACGGAGGCTCATAAAATCCCCACGCATCGGCCGGGAAATTCGCGATTTCCGCCGTCGTTTTCGAAACATCCGCATTGATGGGAACTGTCGACCTGAAGCAGCTGTCACTGCTGTACCAGCCAATGCCCGTCTGCATATCCGAAAGGCAGCCGTCGCCCGAAGACGGATTCTTAATACAACGCTTGTTCTCGGAACAAATCGCGTCGTCGTAAGCCTCGCAATCGTGATTGTCCTCACACGGCGTCGTGCTGTATTCCTTGCATTTGATTTCCTGAAGAATCGTCGGCAGCTTGTTCTGAAGGATCGCCATCTCGTCGTACA
>JAZODZ010000544.1:0-3752 GCA_045597285.1 Myxococcota bacterium | reverse complement strand
CGGCTAATATCAAGCGCCCCTACGGGGCGCAGGTGGTTGCGCCGCAATGCGGCGCGATTGTTATCGTATTTTATATGAGTTCGTATTAAACTGGAGATACGGTCTGTTGTAGAGACCATTCATTGTATAGACGTTCCATGTGCGTATAGAACGTACCAGAATTAATAGAACTATGTCCCAAGAACAGTCGACTGCCACGAATAATCAGCCTGTGCCTTCAAACGATTACGTTTCTTATGAGGCGGATGTTCCCGAAAAAGCACCGGAGGATTTATCATCTATGCATCCGGCGCTGGCCAAATATACACATTTACAGAGAATTGGTGCCGGTGGCCAGGGAACGATGCTGTTTGCTGTCGCGCCGGGTGGCAACAAAGTCGCCATCAAGGTTTTCGATATACAAAAAACGGACAGCCTCAAATCGATTGAACTCTTTGAACGCGAAATCGACACACTGCGAAGCATCGATGTGCATGGCGTGCCTGGATTTATAGAGGATATCCGGACGGACACATTTCTCTATCTCGTCGAAGAATATATCGATGCCCCGTCTCTCGAAAAGCACATGAAATCCGGCAAGCGTTATACATTCAGTCAGATACAGACGATATTGGAAAATGCGGCCAAAATACTGAAAGAACTCGGGGAACTCGTCCCGCCGGTCATTCATCGCGATATCAAACCCGCCAATTTGCTCGTGGATGACGAACTCAATGTCACACTCGTCGATTTCGGCGTCGTTGCGGCCAAAGTTCAGGAATCGTTTGCCATGACATTTGCGGGCACTGCCGGATACCTTGCGCCGGAACAGCTCTATGGCAAGGCTACACCTGCCTCCGATATCTTTTCCCTCGGCGTTACGATTGCCCATCTCGTCACGGGAAAGGCTCCATGCGACATGAGCATGGACGGGATGAAACTGGACATCGACAAGTATATCCCTGACAATATCCCCAAATGGTTCGTCGTCGTCCTCGACAAGATGATCGATCCAAACGCCACGGAACGCCTCAAAAACGGCAAGGAGGTTCTGGAATATCTCCAACGCGCCGAAGCAAACCTCGTCAAGGAGGTTGCATTATCTCCTGTCATAGCTCAAAAGCCAACGCCCAATGATTTTCCGGAATCCATCATCGACGTCAAGCCGGAATTACTATACGAAAAAAATCTGAATTTATCTCATAAGGCATTTAACGAGTGCATCAAAGATATTAAACTTGCGACACTGGAAGTTCCATGGTTTTTAATTGTGGCCTGTTTTCCAGTATTTCTAGTCGTCAATTTAATATTTTTGGATGCACCCATGTTTTCGTTTTTAACAGACTGGCTTCCCGGCGTTCTTCCCATTATCATAGCGCTTTCATGCATTATGATGGATCCTGCTGAGAAGCCGACTAAGGAAGAACCCAGTCGTTATGTCTTAGTAGAAAATGCCAAAAAATTGAATGAAATCTATAAAAATGAGATTTTGCATCCGTCGCGTTCTGCGGACGATAAACTATACAAGTCCAGACTATTCTCTTCGCTCTCTTCCAAATTGGCTCATCCTGACACTTGGCCAGCCGAAAAGATCATGCCGCTCACCGAAGAAGAAAATCAAAGTTTAGATGCGTATCTCAACGACGAAAGTGCTTTATATCCTTGCCTTCAAATCGATCCAAATAGTTTTAAGGAACATAATGATTATAATGATTATGATCCCAAAAAACTTCACAAGACTTTAATTTTTCCCATCGTTCTTTCGATTTTTTTGATTGCGATATTCGTATTTTCATTTTTTGGTGGCATAAGGTTATGGTGGCAATGCTTATATTTCTTCATGTTTGCTTTATTTATTTATCGGACGATTCGATATTACACAAGCAACATAAAATATTACCAATACTACACCGATAGATTTAATAAATACTATGCAGACCCGCGATATATCTATGCTTACGAACTCTATGTCAGACGATTCCTCGAAGAATGCCGTAAATCAATGCAATAGTTAAGGAACAATGATATGAAAAGATTTAACATTACGGGCACTTGTTTTCCAAAACGTCATTACATGGTCGATATCAGTGGGCGAGTGTCCCAAATTAAGAAGATGGTAGATAATGGCGACTATTTCTGCATTAACCGTGGGCGGCAGTATGGCAAGACGACGACGCTGAATGCACTCAAAAACGCTTTCAAGGATGATTTCTGTGTTCTTTCTATCAGTTTTGAGAAGTTGTCGGATGAGGCTTTTGCATCATTAGAGGGAATTCGTTATAATTTTGCCGGTTTGCTGTCCGAAATTGCAGAGTATAATCTTGCATCGTGGCTGACTGACGAGATGAAAGAACTCATCCAAAAGCAGCTCGTGGATATCAGTGAGGAAAAGGCATCCCTTGTTTTTTTCCAGTTTATATCCAAACTGAATGCACTGGCATCGAAGCCTATCATTCTTATGATTGATGAAGTGGATCAGGCGTGTAATCATCCTGCTTTTATCAAATTCCTGGGAATATTGCGTGATAAATATCTAAACAGAGAGCAAGTTCCCACATTCCAATCTGTCATTCTTGCCGGTGTTTACGATATCAAAAACCTCAAACTCAAGATTCGTCCAGAGGCGGAACACACATACAACAGCCCGTGGAATATTGCGACCAGTTTCGATGTCGAGATGGCGTTCGACGTGCAGGATGTCGAAGGGATGTTGAACGATTACGAGCATGATCACCATACGGGGATGGATATTCATGCCATCGCTCAATCGATTATCGATTACACATCCGGTTATCCGTTTTTGGTGTCTAAACTATGCAAAACGATTGATGAAAGCGAACTCACGTGGACGCATGAAGGCATCGTCGGGGCGGTAAAAGCCTTATTAAATGAACGCAACACGCTTTTTGACGATATGAACAAGAAGCTGGATGATTTTCCAAATCTTCGTGATATGCTAAAAGATATTTTATATCGCGGCGAACCCTATAAATATAACGTAGATGACAAATCTATCGAACTTGCGCGAATGTTCAATTTTATCACAGATGAACATGGTTTGGTTAAAATTTCGAATAGAATATTTGAATCTCGATTATACAATGCCTTTGCTTTTGAAGAAGAGAGTAATTTACAACTCGTTCGTGAGAGTTATATTGAAAAGAACCAATTTATCGAAAATGGCGAGCTCGATATCGAAAAAATCATTCAACGGTTTATCGTGCATTACCATGACATTTATGGCGACAAGGATGTCAAATTTCACGAAAGTGAAGGGCGCAAATACTTCATGTTTTACGTCAAGCCCATCATCAACGGCGTCGGCAATTACTATATCGAAGCGCAGACACGCGATCAATTGCGCACCGATATGATTATCGATTACCTCGGCAAGCAATACGTCATCGAAATGAAGATATGGCGCGGCGAATCGTACAACGAACACGGTGAACGGCAGCTATTGGAATATCTCGATTATTACCACCTAAACAAGGGTTATCTCGTGAGTTTCTGTTTTAACAAGAATAAACAGATCGGGGTTAAAACTGTACGAGTAGGAGACAGAGAAATCGTCGAGGGTGTGGTGTGATTGCCTTTGTCGAGGCGTTGAGATTATGCCTCGGCTGTCGGTTTGCTGGCGATACTCCCGTGGTTACGTGCTACGCTGTATTACAATACATTGCAAAATTAATCGGTTAATGATAATATAAGTTGGGGGATATGGAGGATAAATAATGAAAAAGCAGTTATTGATAAGTCTGTTTAGCGTGTTG
>JAZODZ010000543.1:0-8448 GCA_045597285.1 Myxococcota bacterium | reverse complement strand
AATGGCGGTTTATATGACGTGTTCAGTCATATTCCTGCTCAATACGCCCTGCCATTTTTTGTCTGGCAAATGTCTTTATATCTTCAACAAGAGATTCCTGATAACCTTTTTCGGCAAAGTCGGTAATTTCTCTGCCCATCGGAATAAACGAAACCGTTTTTGCGCCGATTTGGGGATCAGAATTTCCATGTGGCAGTCCATTTTTTGCTGGCATGGGCGGCAGATGCCGCAAGGTTTTCCGTGCCGTGGATGGTAGCAGAAATGGATGCCTTTCATAAATTCTTCATATCCCCATTGGCGGATATTTTCGAGCATTTCGACTTCTGTCGTATAAATCAGGGGATAGGAGAGATTGCCAAAAACGAGATTGACATTTTCCGAGGACGCCGATTTGTCGACGACGTTGTTCCCTCCCTCGGTGATCATCTTTCCATATTTCTGTATGGCGCACATACATCCGCCGACTTCACCGGGTTCAAGCACGATCCCGATTTCGATGCCTGGATATTCGGCTGCAAGTCGGGCAAGGTATTCGTATTGCGAGCCAAGACGGATTTCTTTGCTCAGCTCTTGATATGCCTTGGTAATTTCTTCAGATGGCTTGATTTCGGAGTCTTCGACTACCATGATGGGGTGCAGTACAGCTTTCGTTCTCGAGTCTTTGCTGAGTGCATCATGAAGTTTTCTCATGGTTTCGAGCTCTATGTTCATGCTGCTTCGCGTGTGGTCCTTGACATAGACTGGAAAAACATCGAGTTCCATGCGCGATAATTCAACGAGCCGATAGGTGGAATCCCAACCTCCCGTCCAAAATAAATATCTATTCATGCGATATGCTCCGCTGATTCTTCTAAACATTGCGGTTGCAAAAATGGCGGCAATGGGTCTGCTCTGTCTGGCGAAAACACAACAAACCGTCGCGGCATTTATCACAATTCAGTCGCGAATAACAAACATTTATCTTTAATATGTTGTTTTAAGCGATTTTGGTGTATACAGCACCGCCCGGGTATGGGGGGGCATACCTTTGCCATTTTACCGTTTCAACCATTTCACCGGAAGGAATTAGAATGAAGAAATTTTCAATTATTTCAGTGATTACAATCCTTTTGATAATTGTCGTTTTCAGCATTGTCGCCAGCAGCTGCACGGTCGTGGATTCTTCTGAAATTGGCATTAAGTTTAAAAAATTAAGCCTCAATGACCAGGGCGAATTGGATGCCGTTCCGGTTTCGGGCTGGGTATTCTACAACCCGTTTACGACGTCCATCTTTACCTACGAAACTTATATTCAGCGCGTCGATTACAAGCCGTTCGCCGTGACCACAAAAGACGCAGCCACATTCATCATGGATCCCATCCTGGCCTATCAGCTTCGACGCGACAAGGCGATTTATGTGTTCAGCAAGTATCGAAAGCCGCTTAAAGACATCGAAGCCGGTTACATGCGTACTGCAATTTATGATGCCTATCGAATCAGCGCCAACAAATATGCATCCGATGAACTCATGGCCAAACGCGCTGAATTCGAAGCCGATGTGAGGGCGATGCTCGAAGAATCCCTCAACAAGGAAGGGTTCAGCGTCGAAGAGTTTACGTCACAGATTCAGCCGCCCGCATCTTTGCAGGAGGCCATCAATGCCAAGAACGCCGCCATTCAGGCTGCTCTGAAAGCTGAAAACGAAGTCAAAAAAGCTGAGGCTGATGCAAAAATCGCCATTGCAAAGGCCAAAGGTGATGGCGAGGCGGCTATCGCAAAGGCAAAGGGCGATGGCGAGGCCATGAAAATCAGGGCAGATGCAGAAGCCTATTACAACAAAGTCATTTCTGAATCGCTTTCCACTTTCATCGTTCAGGAAGACTGGATCGAGAAATGGGACGGCCGTCTGCCTACATACCAGGGCGGTGGCAGTGATTCCCACGTCTTTAGTATGCCGATGCCGAGATAAATATCGGGAGCTATGAGGGGCGTGCCGCTCGCACGCCTCTACAAATAATTCGTAAATGTTCAGCTTACTTACAGGCATGTGTCACGACACGTGCCTACGAGGGGGACGCATTGTTAAAAGCTTTTGGCGAGTAGCCCCCGGCAATGCCCATGGTGTACGCCGTGAGACAACGAAGCCCGTTAGGGCTTCAATGTTTGTAGCCCCCGGTAGGCGCGTAGCGCCTACCGGGGGATCAGGGAACGTTTCCAAGATATGAACCCCGTAGTGGTTCAACAAAACGTATTGAACCACTACGGGGGTCTGGTTTTGGGGGATTCCGTTACCCCCCAGGGGAATGGGAAAGCCATAATTTTATATTTCTATGGTGCTGAATCCAAATTCTTAAAAAAAATGGTTTATAATGCGCTCGACTTTTGGGCAGAGATAAATAATGCCGTTTTGGCCACTTAAAAAGGAGAGTGAAAATGTTTGAGTTGTTTTATGTGACTTCAGCAACGAGTGCGCTTAATGCGATTGTGGCTCACGGAGCCGATGTGAATGAGCGCAATAAAAAGGGACAGACACCTCTTCACGTGTGTAGGGATGAGAGTATTGCAAGCGTTCTGTTGGAAAAAGGGGCCGATGTGAATGCGAAGGATGATCTTGGTCTGACACCATTGCAGTACTATTCGGATCCTTCAAAAAGCAATATGCGTTCGAAAAATAGCACGAAGAAGGCGATCGAGCTGTTGGTTGAACACGGAGCCGACTTGAATGTCGTCGACAACCGCGGCATGACTCCGATTGAGACATGCGGGGATCCCGAGATATTCGAGCATCTGCTGAAGCTAGGGGCAGACGTGAACGCTCGCGATGAGAATGGTCGGACGCCGCTGCATCGGAGTTCGGATTTGTCGTTTGTCAGGCTTTTGATCAAGAATGGTGCGAATGTGAATGCCCGTGATAACGACGGTATGACACCACTTCATGTATGCACAGACTCTGAAAAGGCAGAAGTTTTGGTCAGCAACGGTGCCGATATCAATGCCCGTGACAACCACGGCCAGACGCCGCTTCACACCTGTCATGGCGTGAAGCTCGTCGTGTGTCTGTTAAAACTTGGTGCCGACATGGATGTCCGTGACGACAACGGACAGACACCGATCGGCTCTTGTACGGATTCCGTGAAGGCGGAGTTGTTGCAGATATTCAGTGCTTGCAAGGAGAGTGCGAATAAAGGGAACACATGCGGAAAGAAACTGTTTTTGGCAAAGACTGCCGAAAGTGTTCTGGAATGTATTGCACAGGGCGAACAAATCAATGAACGCAATGAGGAAGAACAGACACCGCTCCACGTGTGTGCAAATGCGGAAGTTGCAAAAGCTCTTCTCGACAATGGTGCCGATGTGAACGCCCGGGATATCTATGGCCAGACGCCATTATTTGCCAGGAAGAACATGGATATTGCCAAAGTTTTGCTCGAACACGGTGCAAATCCCAATGTTCGGGTCAAATTGCGCGATGTCTTGTTGCGCGTGATGGTGGATAGACTGAAAGAGGATGGGGATTTGGATGAAGCAGCCCGTGCTCTCGTCGATCGGAAGTTCTGGAAAGAAGATCACGAATGGGAAGATGACGATCTGGAAGAGTTCAGAACGAATTATAAGCATTTATATATTTGGTTGCTCAAAAATGATACATTCAACGAGATATTTAAAGATAAAGATATAAACCAGGAATTTTTCCTGACGCCTCTTCACCGGTTTGAACCATGTTGTTGGGCGGATGATGATTGCCCGGAGAATTACGATGCATTTCGTTATTTTGAATTGGATAAACGGGATGAGGAACTGAATGATGGCTATCAGCAACATCCAAGATATTATAAGGCAAGTTATTATTTTATAGATTATCCTGTCAATGGCTATAACTATCTTGGACTATCAGTGATTAGATATGCCAATGAAGATTATCTTCGTTTGCTCATCGAGCATGGCGCGGATATCACGACGACGGATTACTTTGGGCGTACCATGCTCCATTACACCACGAATGCGGAGTTTGCCGAATTCCTGTTCCAGCGATGTGAAGCCGCGGGCATCAAACAGGAATATTACGCCAACATTCCCGATAAATATGGCGTGACGGCGTTGCATTTTGCGTCCACCGGGAAAGATACCGAACTCGTCTCGTGCCTGATTCGTCATGGTGCCAACGTGAATGCCACGGACGATGTCGGATTGACGCCGTTGCATCGATGCAAGAAGGTCGATATCGCCAAAATCCTCGTGGCACATGGCGCAGATGTCAATGCTATCGTCGATCCGAACAAACTCGTTTTAGATTTTGAAGAATGTTATGATTATTTTGAATCGGGTAAAATGCAGGTGACAGAATATGTCTGTCATACTTATGAACATTACAACGGATATACGAGTGCATCGCGCGAAAGCAAGTCACAGGCATTTGTCGAGTTTATCGAAGGATGCGACGGGTTTGTGCCATTGAAAGACGATGACGAAGATGAATTCGACGAGGATGATGAATAACCATACGCGCGGCGTATCGGCCGTAGGCCGATAGCCGCGCCAGCGAGCCTGTATGACTCGCCAGAGAACCGCATTAAATGCGCGGGATCGGGGAGCATCTTCCCATTCATCGAAGAGCAGATTTGATTTGATGATGATTGAGTGCATTTCGTAGAATGACGAAACGACCAGGAAGAGAAGCTCGGCGCGTAGCTTCTTCCGCTTTTCCGGGGCCATCGCGTGCTCTTTGTGACCGTCTCCGACTTCGTGGCGCCTCGACCTGCTCATCCTCGACGAGTTCGGCTTACAGGCCTCGACACGCCGTTCCAAATTTTCGGAGTGAAGACGCCGCCGCGTTCCTTCGTCGAATCACAGGACGCGCCCTACCTCGGCACCGGCTGCAACGATTACGGAAACAAGGAGGCACTCAAATGCCTGGACGGCATCTGCGAGTGCTGCGACCGCCTGCCGTTCCTGCTCTTCGGCGATTCGTCGATCTCGTTCTGGTATGAGCGCATGCTCCGTGGCCGCCATGTCGTGAAATACGAAAAGACGATAAACAAGATTGGCATGAACCACGAGCGCCGAACCGAGGTGCTTTTCGCGTGCCTGTCGTGGGACGGATAAAAAAAGCCACCCAACCGAATTAAAAAAAAGCCCGCCATTTGGTGGGCTTTCGCATAAGGGCGTGACTCAAACACGCTCAGTCCATGGTGCTTTCGCAAGTTCGCCGACTGAATCCCGCATATTGTCAAACATGCGAGCACTTATGCTTTTTCTTTCATACGTCTTTTTTCTTCATCCGTCAATGACCGCATTGTATCTAGCCATCAGTGTTCGTGGTTGTCGTTAATGACAAAGCATGTAATAAATTCCCTTGTTACTGCATCAACGAGCACGATTTCGCCTCTTGTATTTTTAAACATGATTGCGTCCTTGTGCTGTTCTGAATAGTGCCCACGCTCTATTGTTTCTGATGTTTTGATAATTCTTATCACTTGTCTTCTATATTTTTCTTCGGCATCTTTTTTCTTTTTGTCTATTCCAAATTCCTCTGCGTGTTCCTTTTTCTTTTCTTTGATTTGTTCTGGATTTAAATTTATTTTCCCAATTTCTGTTTTTACTTTTACCGACTTTCCTTTTCTTTTTTCCGTCTCTTCTGCATGGTGCGACTTCTGTTTTTTTAGCGGCCTTATCACCATTTTGACTTCGGCTCTCTCGATCGCTCTCCTTTGCGCACCGATTGCTGCCTGTTGCCGCTGTTCCTCCGCCTTCATGGCGGCGTCCTGCGCATCGGCCGCGGCCTGTGCGTTGGCCTTCGTGGGGTTTTCGTGCACCGCGTCTGCGGCTGGCTGCGGCCGCCTGTGTGTCCACGACGCTTCCCGCGTCGAATATGTCCTTTCGAAGTCGGTTCAGGTGCGCACAGAATTCTTCGCTACTCCAAGAGTTTTTCTGTAATAATTAATGTAATTCATCACAGAGAAAAGAAATCGCTTTTAACAGTCTGTAATCTTACCATTGGATATATTATACTTTCTGCGCTCATCATGTTTTCGACAGAACCAGATAATTTCGAATCATTTCTTGATGCTGTTTATTGGACTGTTATAACATTAACCACTGTTGGGTATGGGGATATTTATCCAATTGGAACCACTGGAAGAATAGTTTGTATGATTTCATCTTTTATGGGTATTGCCATTGTTGCACTTCCAACAGGTATTATTACTGCAGGCAACATGAATGCTTTAGCAGAAAGCAAAATCAATAACAATAATAGCAACAACGACAATGGTAACAACGCTAATAGTTAGTTAATGTTTGCATTTGAAATACCTCGATAACCTCCACATGCTCAAGTCATCAGGGCTTTCAGTCGCGATGGTCAATGCCTGCAAGGATAGAAAAACTTCTCCGACTTTATCAGCGCATCGAATGAAGATGAATGAGGTCATTGGTATCCCCCATAAAATTCCCAATAGACGGTAACGCCAAACGGGTATATAGTGCTTCACCCCGTGTGTGTCGGTTACACACATTCAGAATGTCATTCTGAAACCTTTGAAACGGATTATAAAAGAGAGTGTAACGGGTCAGCCGGTAGCTGCCGGAAGGACGTTTACAAGAGAGTTTGTTTAAGGCTTTTTATGCTTCTTTTAGTGTTCAGCATCCTTGCATTGGTAGTTGGCGTCGCCATCTATCCAGCGATCAGAAAATTTCCGGCATCTCTGACTTTTTTCGATGCCTTTGTTCTGATTTCGATCATCGGGCTGACACTTCTCCATCTCATACCGCACAGCGTTGAGAATGCGGGCATCTTCGGATTGATAGCGGTGGCTGTGGGGCTTGGCATTCCTTCGCTCCTGCACAGTTTTCAGCATCATCACGATGAAGATGACCACGACGATCACGACGATGATCATGACCACGGGCATAAAGCCAATTCGAACCTGATTTTGCTTTCCCTTATTTTTGTCGGCGTCATCATTCACACGATTCTCGATGGCATTGGCCTTTCGATGTCTTCGGGGGACGATGAAATCGGCAATCTGCTTGGACTCGGCGTTCTCTTTCATCGGTTGCCCATCGGGATTTTTCTCGGCATGATGCTCGTTCCCAGGATTGGCTTGAAAAAGACCTGGGGAATCGTTGTTGCGCTGGCCACTTCGACTGTTATTGGCTTTATTCTCGGGCATTTTGCGCTACCATCGGCCAGCATCACGATCATGTATGTCGTCCAGGGGCTCATCGCGGGGTCGCTGCTGCACGTTGTGTTTCACAACATTTCTGTGGAAGGACATAACGACTCGCGGTGGTCGAAAGGGCTCGGTGCCCTGGCTGGTTTTGGAGCGCTTGCCGTCGTCGAATGGATTGCACCCGTCCATGCAGGCCACGCTTCTGTACTCGATTTCTGGGTCGATTATCTTTTCAATGCGGCTCCAATCTGGTGCATTTGCGCCGCTTTGATGGCCCTCTGTTACGGCTGTGCGAAATCAGAAAAGCTCAGGCCCGTTGCACAAAAGTTCTGTGAATGGCTCGATCCCCAGCCATTGCAGGCTGCCTCTGGCGGCGTTTTCCATGTCTGTTCATTGGCCGGGATAACCCTGCTTCTCACGATTTTTACGGCGCAGACTGCCGTTGCATGGTGGGTTCCCGCTCTGGCCGCGCTCATCGTTGCTCGTTTTTGTCTTAAAAACATCGACTGTTGTCGAGCATGTCGTCCGGAATCGCTTTGCAATCGCGAAAAATCATTTCCGTTATGGACCGCATCGAGCTGGACGCTCGTAGCCATTGCCTCGCTATTGGCAGCTGTTCTCCCATCCGTTGCCTCTCCGCTGACCGAGTGGTTTGAGACGCTTCCTTTGTATGGTTCGGTTCTGGCCGCAGGCGTCATTCTGGTTGCGATGATTGCGATTGCTGCTCGTCGCCGCGGCATCACAATCATTTCCGCCCCACTCGTGATGTTCGCATTCCTGTGCCTATTCCATAAAAATGAAATCGCTTTGGCACTTGCACTGGCTTCGGGCATCCTGCTCATTTTCCTGTACGACTATCACGCCCGCGACATCGCTTCAGCCGTCGAACATGATCATCCATGGAAAAAGCGATATGCCATAGCCGCCATTCTATGCGCCATTTTGGCGTTTGCTCCAGCCGTTGTGCTCCACGTCATTCAGGAAGAACACACAGAACTGACGCGCCTTGAACCTGCCGCGCATCATCACCATCATGAACACGGTGATCTTCACGAACATCATCACGGCGAATTAGGCCATCACGATGAAGACCACGAACATCATCACGCCGAAGCAGACCATGACGACGAAGACCTCGAGCATCATCACGGTGAATTAGGCCATGACGATGAAGACCACGAGCATCATCATGGTGAATTAGGCCATGACGACGAAGAACACGAACATCATCACGATGCGCATTCGGGGCATGCCGGACTTATCGGCAAAATGCACGAAATGCCGATTCAATTTGCA
>JAZODZ010000542.1:0-2339 GCA_045597285.1 Myxococcota bacterium | reverse complement strand
GCTTGGCCTCCGACTTGCCTACTGCCTGGTTTCGATAGAATTACATACCTAAGAAACGCCTTTATGAAATGAATCGTTACTCTCGTCTGCCCGAATCGGTCCGAAAAATTCGGGCCTGTGAAAATCCGGCGCGGGCGTGTCGATGGGGAACAGCGACAGATAATGCGGCGATTCAGTTGCCGATGCACACTTATAAAGATTGCCAAAAACGGCTTCGTCCGGGGACAATCCTATGAGAACTCGCGGAATTTCGATTTTAATGCGCCAGTGATAGCGGCCATTGTTAAAATCCGGTTTTTGTATCCAGATTCTACGAATATCGCTGTAATTATCGAATTTTATTCGATTGGCTCTTTGCGTACCGTATTCGGCGAGACAGAACCCTGAACAGCTGCATTCAAAGTTGTAATAGAGGCCGCGTGCAGGAGAATTCAGAAAAACTTCGACGCAGCTGTCCTGCCAGCAAGGATCGCCATCTGCCTTGCATGCCATTCTGAAGCATTCGCGAGGTTCGGAAACGATAAATTCAAATCCGAGGATTTCCCGGTAAAAATGACAAATTACCTGGGCGTCGGGAATAAATTTGGGTTTTGGCCAGTTGGGATTTTGCGTGAGAATGTACATAGTTCGTAACGATTCAGACACTAATGGAGTTTCTTAAGTCCGTTATCCTATCGAAATCAGGCAATAGGCAGTAGGCAGTAGGCGGATAGTTCGTCACCTTGGAGAAGATGCCGCGTAGCGGCAGTTGAGGTCTGAATAGCTACCATATTTTTAATGATGTCTGAATAAAATTGATTTGTTGCCGGGATACGCGGCGATGGCGTGATAACGCCTGTCATATTTACGAAATGCCAGAGTTTATGGGGATTTGCAACTGTTGTCTGAAACCGTGATACAGATGCGCGTGCGTATGAAATAGCACGCGCGGCACGGCGTATGTCAATAGCCGTGCCCCCGATAGGCACCGTGACACGTGGCCCATCCCACTCAATATTGAAGGGGCATATCGACCGCCGAAATAATGTCTTTCTCAATGCATTTGACCTCAATAGAACAGAGGAATTTATTGAAAAACAAGGCATTTGCATTATTGCAACTTCCTGCCTCGAATCGATAGAATTACATACCTAGAAACGTCATGAGGGACTAAATAGTTACTTTGACAGGGGCTATTGTATTTAAAATGTGCACAAGGAACGCCGTAGGCGTTCAAGGTTTGTAGCCCCCGGTTGGCACGAAGTGCCTACCGGGGGATCAAGGCGATTTTCCCCCTAATTTTTCCCCAATTTGCCTGCCCAAAGGGCAGACAAATTGGGGTAGGGAGAAAAAGAAAATGCGCCATTTCCCTCCGGTAACTACAAACATCAAAGTCCTACGGGCTTTTGACGAATTCATGCCAAGGTTAAATGCTGTAGTACTGGTTACCCTAAAACCAGGTGTTCCAAATCGGGATCGAAAATGGGTATAATAGGCGGCCCGAAAGACGGGCTTTGCTTTCATTAAATAAGGAGAAACGAAATGATTATAGCCGTGGATGGACCGAGTGGGGCAGGGAAGAGTTCCGTATGTCGTGAAGTGGCCAAGCGCCTGAACTGGAGCCTTCTCGATACGGGCGCGATTTATCGCTGCGTTGCGCTGATTGCGCTTGAGCGCGGCGTGGACAACGATCCCGTTGCATGTGGCGAAATTGCGCGGACGCTCGATATCCGCTTCGTCGCCGACAAAACCGGGCAGAAAGTTTTTATCGGCGATCGCGATGTCACGAAGGAAATCCGGACATTTGAAACGACGCAGTGCGTGAACCACGTTTCTCCAATGGCCGAAGTTCGCGCGGAACTGCTGGGGATTCAGCGGCGACTCGGGCATTCGGTCGATTCGATCGTGGAAGGGCGCGATATCGGCTCCGTCGTGTTTCCCGATGCCGATTTGAAAGTGTATTACACGGCCTCTGTCGAGGCGCGTGCGACGCGGCGCATGAAAGAGTTCGAGGCAAAGGGCGAGCATGTCGATTTCGCCGAAGTCGTAAAACAGATTCAGATGCGCGATGAGACGGAGTTTAACCGCGAGAACTCGCCGCTCGTCCAATGCGAGGATGCCGTCGTTTTCGATACGTCCGACCTGTCGTTTGAGGATTCCTGCCGTGCTCTGATCGATTTGATCCAGTCCGTAGCTAAAAAAGGATAGTTAAGTTGAGCGATTCATTTGTTTCTCTTTTTCATTTGGACGAACGGGCAGCACTGACGAAAAAACCGCGGGAACGGCTGGATGAGCTGATTTCGAACCCGAATATGGCGGATGCGGTTCAGGCGCTCGATTCGATCGAGTTTTACGATTTG
>JAZODZ010000541.1:0-1649 GCA_045597285.1 Myxococcota bacterium | reverse complement strand
CAACTCCTAAAATACTAGCTGTTAGAAAGTGTACAGATTATCCAATATTTGTGTATTGTGAAAAAGAATCATATGTAATGTTATCAATAAATGTAATCCAAACGAATCGTTGGAATATGAAATTTTTAACTGGTTTGCTTAATTCAAGGTTAGTTGAATTTTGGCTTAAATTGAAAGGAAAAATGCAAGGGAATGTTTATCAGATTGATAAAGAGCCATTGCTAAGTATCCCGCTTCCTGATCCAGATAACATTCCATCTGAAATCGAGAAATCCATCGTTGAATTAGTCGAATCAATAATTAAATTAAAATCTCAACAACCAATTACTAATAAACAGATTGATGATATAGAGAAACAAATTAATAATTTTGTGTATAAATTATATGATATCGATGCTGACGGTCAAACAATAATTGAATCGGAATTTGAATCAGAAAAAAAACTCAACTAAGAAAGCAAATAATAATAAATTTGCCAACCACAGTAAAGATGCATAGAGATGCATAGTTTGAGTGGTTGAATCTCTACGAGATTCTAAAGGGTAGTGTTATCATGTTCTCCCGAAATTTACCTGTCCAGTGGGCAGGCAAATTTCGGAAATAAGGTATGGAATTGCCTTGATTTCCCCATTTGGCACGCGCCGACCGGGCAAACCGTAAAGCCTCACGAGCTGAAGCCCCGCATTCTATACCAAATACACACGTGGTGTGAATTAATCGAGTTTTCCTAGAAGCCGACAGGATGCGCTTCGAGGTCTGCGATTAATCGTGTTAGACGAAATGGAGTTCGCCAAACCCGCCGGGTGGAATGTCGTCGTCATCCTCTTCTTCATCGTCGCTTTCATTTTCTTTGGACGATTCATCATCGGGTTCTTCGGTTGATTCCGGGGCGAATGTGAGCCCGTCGCCAGGCTTGACAAGAAAGTCTTCGAGTTCTGGGAACTCGGAGAGGAGGTCTTCGGTTTTGATGTCGTCGAGCATGGAGACGAGATCGGGGGGCATATAGGCACGGAGTTCGTTTTTGTCGAAAACATCGGCCCATACGAACATTTGATCGGTTTTTTCGGACATGATGGCGCAGACCGAGGACCACGGCACGTCGCAGAAGTGGGGGATTTTTCTGAAAGAAAGGCTTGCACGGATTCCGCGTTCGTCAACGGCAAAATCGTCAATGCCATATCGGTAGCTGAAATTCAGGTTCACGATAGGCGTATCGAGAAATGTTGGCAGAATGACGCCGGGGCGTTTTCTGAGAATCCGTACCATGACGACGCCTTCTTCAAGGAGGAACTCGGCGACTTTATAGCGAGAAATATCGGCATTACAGGGCAAAATTTTCATGATATTTCCTTATATTTCCTTGCAAATGGGAAAATAGAGAATGAAAGGGGTAAAAAAATAGCGAGCATAGCTCGCTATTTGAGTAGACACAGAAACTGATTACGGAGTGACACCAGCGGCCTGAGCAGCGGCTTTGGCGGCCTCGACTTTGGCCGGGTCAGCTGAGTTCATGGCAGCCTGAGCGGCAGCTTTGGCAGCTTCGACTTTGGCCGGATCAGCGGTATTAATGGCGGCCTGAGCGGCAGCTTTTGCGGCTTCGACATTTGCCTGCGAAGGATCGTTAGCTACGGCCTGGATTGCAGCTTTGG
>JAZODZ010000540.1:0-6561 GCA_045597285.1 Myxococcota bacterium | reverse complement strand
CCAGGAATTAAGGTATCGCGTTCCATGCGTGTCGAATGGGCACGGCGTATGCCGCAGGCATAGCCGTGCCAGCGAGCCGTATGCGCCGCAGGCGCATAGGCGAGCGTAAAAAACGTGTAGAGACGTGCCGCACGTCTCTCGCCGCGTATCGCATCGCGATAGCGGCGATTCGCGACGGCGTATCGGCCACAGGCCGATAGCCGCGCCCCAAAAAACAATTCCAACCGTGAACAGTCGTTACATCCAAACCGCATTTTTTCGCTTACTCACAATTGGAATTTCGACAAAAATAAGTTATTGTGAGAATGATGTTGTTTTTTTTGACATCAGCCATCCATCTTTAAGCAATTCTCAAATCATCACGTTGGGACGACCATGGATAAAAACGAAAAGCTAGAAGCACTGAAAGCATTTCATTCGACGCTCGAAGGGAAAAATCATTTTGAACTTCTCGGCATTTCCCAGGATGCCGATGACGGTGCTATTAGGACTGCCTATTTTGCGTTGCTGAAAAAGTACGGTGCCGACTACTTCAATTTCGTGAAAGACGAGGGCGACCGCAAGATTATTGACGAAGTCAACCGACGGCTCAGACAGGCATACGATGCCATTTCCAAGGCATCAAAGCGCGAAGCCTATATCGCGACACTCAGCGGTGATGTCTCAGCCGCCGAAGCGAATCAAGAGATCGACATCCAGGCCGTGTTTGAAGGCGAGCAAGCTCTCACGCAGGCGCGTTCCCTCCTGGATCGAGGCGACTTCAAAGTGGCAATCCAAAAGCTGGAAAAGGTGATAAAAATCGACCCGAAATCGATCGAAGCAAAAGTGCGGCTTGAATACGCCAAATATATGGTGATGGAACTCGACCTGGAAGGGAAACGCAACAAAGCCCAGGTTACGGCGATTATCGAAGCCCTCACAGCAGCGTTAGATGAGCTTCCCAAAGCTGATTACCTTCGCGTTTATCTCGCCGAAATCGAAGGCCTCGAAGGCCGCCGGAAACAGTCCGCCGACTGGTACAAGGCTGCGCTTCAAATCAATCCGGACAACATCCAGGCCAAGCGTGAATTGCAGCTCAAAAAAGAACGCGACAAAAAAGCCAGAGAAGAGAAAGCAAAGGCCGCTGCAAATCCGCCAAAGCAGGATCCACTCGAATCCGTGAAATCTGCTTTCAGCGGTTTTTTGGACAAGCTCAAGAACATCAAACTCAAATAAACCGGTATCTTTGTCATTCGTAAATGCCGGCCCTGTGTCGGCATGAAACAACACGGTTTCCGAAAGCTTTTCGTTTTTCATTTCAGTTCAGAGTCATGCGATGAGCAATGAGAATTTAACGCCCAATCTTCTCAAGGAACTGACATTTCAACTGGCCGTCACGCGTGCCATGCTCAAGACCGTTGAACTCGATCAGATTCTCTATATCATCCTCTCTGGAATCACCCACGGCGAAGGACTTAATTTTAACCGCGCCGTTCTATTCCTCGCCTGGGACCGCAGAAACGAACTGCGCGTGACGCGAAGTGCAGGCCCCGCGAACGGCGAAGAAGCGCACCGTATATGGGAAAGCATCAAGGCCGAAAAGCTGAACCTCGAAAACCTCTTCGACCGATATACCATCAGCGCCGGCGAATCGCAGTATTTGACGGGAAAACTCGTCGGGTTCACGATGAAACTCGACGAGGCACAGCCTCTTTCGACACTGGAAGCCATGCAGTTCGAGCTTCAAAGCATCATTTCACACTGCGTGGCTACTCGCCAACCGTTCTTCGTCAACGGTGCCGAAGCCCATTACCGCGACTGGAGTACCGGCGAACACATCTCGTTTAAGAACTTTGCCTGCGCCCCAATCTTTCTCGACGGCTCCGTTTTTGGCGTCATCCTGACCGACAATTACTTCAATTCGCGCATCATCCACGCCGACGAGCTTCGCGGCCTGAGCGGCGTCGCAAACCTTGCCTCGATCGCGCTCGAACGTGCCATCCTCTACAAACGACTCAAGGAAATGGCACAGGTCGACGGCCTTACCGGTGTCTTTAACCGGCGTTATTACGAGAAATTCCTCAAGGACAAATTCCTGCGTTCCAAACGCCTGCAGCATTCGCTGGCCATGATCGTTTTCGATATCGATTTCTTCAAGAAATGCAACGATCAGTACGGACATGAACGCGGCGACTCGGTTTTGCGCCAATTTGCAAAACTCCTCAAGGACAACACACGCGAAGAAGACATGATCGCACGTTATGGCGGCGAAGAATTCGTCGTCCTTCTGATGGGTGACACGTCAGAAAAAGACGCCCTTTCCGTTGGCAACAAACTCCGCCAGCTCGTCGAGGATACTGCTTTTGAAGACTTTGCCCCTGGGCAGATTACCGTCAGCGGCGGCGTCGGCATCGTCAATCCGGACGATGATTACACACAGCTTTTCACTCGCGCTGATCAGGCCCTTTACGAAGCCAAACGCCAGGGAAGAAACCGCGTGTGCCTTTATAAAAAGCCTGAAGCCTCTGTTTAACCACCGTGGATATTCGTGGTAAAGCTGGCATCGTGTCGGCTGAATATTTTATGGAATGAAATAGAAATTGCGTGTAAGACGTTATAAACAAAAAGTAATGCCCAGAAAATAGTGCAGGGCAATAAGATAGAGGCAAGTATGGAAAGAAAAAAAAGAATCCTGATATTTCCAGTGGGATTGAAATCCGCAAATCAATATCTGCCCAACCTGGTGCGGAATTTGTCCGATGTATATGATTTCCTGCCCTGGGATGAGTGCTGGAAAAAATTCGGGCTTGGCGTCCCGCAATCCGATGTCATATTCCTCAATTGGATTGAAGCCATTAAGGGCAATAATAGCGAATTGATTCGCATCTTGTCTTTCCTTGGGCGTTCGGCACTTGTCAAATACTTTGAGCTCTCGGGAAAACCTATCGTCTGGACATGCCACGACAAACTCTCGCATGATCGGAAGAAAGATAAATATGTTCAGTATCTCATGAAACAGACGGCAAAGGCTGCTTCAAGAATTCATTGCCTTTGCAAGGCGACGATGGATCTTCCGGAAATCGCGCCGTATAAAGACAAATGTATTGTCATTCCTCACGGCGATTATTTTGGCAATTACGGAAGAACCGGTGAGGATTTGCGAGCCAAATATCAGATTCCTCAAGATTGTCACGTACTTCTATTTGTTGGTCTACTCAAACGTTATAAAAACATCGAAATCCTTTTGGATGGATTTGCCAAAGCTGTTGAGGAAAGTGGACGAAAAGATGTCGTTCTCCTCGTCGTTGGAAAATGCGAACCTCCTGAATATCACAAGGAACTTCTCGAACGGTTTAAATCCGTTTCCGATCAGGTTCGCTTCGACTTTTCCTATATTAAAAACGAGGCCATGGCCGATTATCTCGATCTTGCCGATGCACTCGTCGCGCCTTATCCGCTCCGTTCCATGCTGAATTCAGGAACGTTTTGGATGGCGTGTTCCTATAAGTGCCCGATGATCGTTCCCGAAATTGGCGGGGTGCGCGATAACGATGAACGCCAAAAAGCCGGCTGGTTCTATCGTTATGATGAAAATTCGGAAGATAGTCACCGCGAAGCCCTGACAAATGCGATACTCGAGTTCTTCAGCGATTTGGATGTGCCTGGAAAAATTAAATCAAAATCCGATGAGGCGTTTGCCTGGATGGTGAGAAATTCCTGGAAAAATAATATCGAACGCTGGAGGGCATTGTTCAAGTTTTAATTCCTTATAAAACAAGCGCATTTCATGCGCTTGTTTTATATATATTGGAGTGTATCGTCGATATAAAAATCAGACGATGTCTGGATTAATCGTAAACATATATATTAATACCATATCTTAATATAAACAATGATAGAAACTTCCCGTCATTGTAAATTCTATTCATGATAAACGACAAACAAGAAACAGAAAAATCCGAGACGCTGAGCGATAATCAGGACAATCTGAATGAGCTGGTCGATTCGTCAGAAAATAGTCCTGAAAATAAGGGGGAAGATGTCAGTGAACTCGGGACGGCGAAGAAAAAGATTCGATCCGGGTTTATGTGGCTGGGCATTGCCAGCATCGTGTCGCAGGCTTTGGATGCCCTGTCGCTGCTCGTCGTAATGATGTATCTGACAAAAGCCGATATGGGACTCGCGACGCTCGCCGTTAGCTTTTCCAAATGCGTTGAAGCATTTAATGGTTTGGGCGTTGGCAAAGCCCTTGTGCAAGATAACCATTTGACGGAGAAGGAAACGCATTCTCTCTTCTGGCTGTCCCTCGGTGTCGGTGTCTTGATGTCCGTCGTGATGATTCCTGTCGCCCTGGGAGCTTCTATTTTTTATGATAACGAAATTCTGTTTATTCTGATTCTTGCCAGTCTGCTTAAAGTATTGACTGGCGGCATCGGCGATATTCCTAAAAAACTCATTGAACGCAGGTTGCAATATTCCCGAAGCACCTTGATCATCGTGATTTCAACGCTGGCTTCCGGCATTGCAAAAATCGTTTTGGCCATTATCGGTGCTGGTGCCTGGGCTCTGGTCGGCGCGCATGTCCTCTATGGCATTGCATATCTGCTCGCTTCGTTTGCGCTCGCCCATTACTGGCCAAAATTGCATTTTCAATGGTCAGAATGCAGACGTTTCGTCCAGTTCGGAATTCGTTACTGCGGTTCTAACCTAATCGAAACCTTGAATAAAAACATTCACTATTTCATTGTCGGAAAGTTCTTTGGGGAATCGATTCTCGGCGTGTATCGCGTCGGTTATGAAATCGCCATGACACCGGCACTTGCGCTACTCAATGTCGTCAACGAAAGCTCTTATGCGGTGTTCGCCAAAGTGAAAGAAAAGAAGGAACAGCTTTCATCTCTGTTTGCCTGGAATCAGGGCAATATCGCCATCTTTTCTCTCGTCCCGATACTTTTCATCTTTTTCTGTTCAAAAGATATATTCTCTCTCATCAATCACGGCGAATGGATGAGCGCCGTGTCTTTTATACCATTTGCGCTTGCGGTGGCTTTCGCAAAAGCCCTTGTACAGACGTTTCCGGAATTGTATCGTGCTTGCGGCAAACCCGGTTTCGCGCTTGGAACGGATGCCACTGAGTGCATTCTAATCTGTGTCTTTTTCATGGCGGCTCTCTTGCTCAGCCATTTGCTCAATCTGAACGAAGAATTATCCCTGATAAGCCTGTTTTGCGCCTGGATATTGTTATTCGTCCCATTAATGGCTTTCCATCTTAAACTGGCTAAAACACTGATTTCCACGGGTCTGGTGTCAACCGTGAAGAGTATATCCAAGGCCTTTTTGTTTGGTCTGATCGCATCGGCATTTTCTATTCCCGTCTGGATATTTCAGGATGCGCTCCCGTTCGCGCCGTGGGGGCACATGGCGGTCGAAGTCATTATCATGCTGATTTGTATCGGCGTGTATGCAAAATGGATTCGAAAAAATCCGACGAACAAATGATAGTTGTTAGATAAAATAATAGAATAGTGAACAGTGCGTCTGGTAGTATAGATAATAATATCATTCATATATTGTTCGCGGGCTATCGGCTTTGCCGATATACGAAAGGACAGCGCACGTTCCATCTAGGTTAGAACACTGGCGAGGAATCATAGACATAATAAATATTGTAAAAATACCTAATTGGAACATGATGACAAACCGCCTATCTTACTGTTTTTCTTAACCCATTCTTCCTCAATTTGATTTATCTGCACCAAACTCAATCCGGTACTGCAGAAAATATTTTTATAAGTGGTCAATTTTTTGACATCCCATTCACTAATTGTCTCCTGACTAAATGATGAAGCATTATAAAACATATAATTCATATTTGTTACATTAGCAGTATTCCAATTACTAATAAAACTATCAAATGAAGAAGCATTTTGAAACATTCCCTCCATATTTGTCACCTTAGTCGTATCCCACATCGTTAAGTCATAGTCAAATGTCGTGGCATCTTTGAACATACACGTCATGTTTGTTACATTTGAAGTCTTCCAGTAGCCAATGAATCGATTAAAAGACACAGCCCCATTGAACATATACGCCATACTCGTAACTTTCGATGTATCCCAATTACTAATATCCTGATTAAAAGCAGATGCCCCCTTAAACATATAACTCATATTAATGACATTGGAAGTATTCCAATTTCCAATAGGTTGATTAAATTTAGAAGCATTAGTAAACATAGACGACATATTCACAACCTTGTCAATCTTCCAATCCCCAATATTTTGATTAAACATTGATGCATTATAAAACATCGCGAACATAGTATTAACATTCGACGTATTCCAAGCCCCAATATCTTGATTAAAAGCTGATGCATTATAAAACATTTGATACATACTATTAACATTCGATGTATTCCACTGACCAATGTCCTGATTAAATGACTTGGCACCTTCAAACATATTCGACATCGTTATAACTTTTGATGTATCCCATTTACCAATATCCTGATTAAAAGAAGAGGCATTTTTAAATACATAGCTCATATTAGTGACATTTGACGTATCCCAATTACCAATAGGA
>JAZODZ010000539.1:0-2861 GCA_045597285.1 Myxococcota bacterium | reverse complement strand
GTTTCATTATTTCTTGTTATCGTACGATAATCAAAACAATAATCATCAATAACTGAATCTCGTTTAAATAGCATAACCATCGTCTGGATATCAGCAGTATCAAAAATATAATATGTATTAAAATCAATCATTTGTAATATCTGAACATCATTTGCAACCTTTATTCGTAGTTTTACCGCTCCACTGTTTGTCGTCCAGTTGTTCTGTGCAATAAGGCAAATAATGCCATTTGCTTTTAATAAATCAATACTATGACAAGCAAAACCATACCATATATCCATTTTTCCAATATAATATGGACTTCTCTCTCTAAATCCATTAAATGCAGACTTGTTCTCATATTCCTTAATATACGGTGGATTCCCGATCACAATATCGAACCCGCCTTTGTCGAACACCTCTTTAAACCAGGTATGCCAAAGGAAAAAGTTGGCATTACCTGACGGATCGATATCTTTCAATTCCAGATTGGCGCGTTCCTTGATCAATTTGCGGACGAGAAGATTAATCTTATCTTTGAGCATCTGACGAAGTTGGTGTTCGGTGAAATAATAATACACACTCGTCGCAGTACTCAAATCGATCGATTCTATGCTCTGTTTTAGGAACGCCATGATTTGTTCACGCGTTTTATCCTCTACAGCTGTCTCATATAAATCAAAAGCATTTTTAAGAATATCTCGCTTTAGTTTATGGCGCAATGCCAGATCTGTGGCCGAATTGTATTCATTGACAGACACTTGCAGATGATGGCTGCAAAGCGCTACCGGCCAGTTCATCGTGTCTGCTTTATCCGATTTTTGGAAGTTCTTATTGTCGACATATAAATCCAACTGAACGACTTCGTCTCCAAACAGCCCTCTATTCTTACGTTTTCTGGTCGGTTTGGTGTCTTTTGTTTCTTCTTTATCGTCCGAAATGCGACTCAAATCATGTATCTGATACGATTCGAGCAGCGAGTTGCCCTGCATGATTTTGTAATTCAGATTCGGCAGTGGCTTAGGTTCATCGGCATCGACGAGGAGGGACAACCAAAAGCGCAGACGTGCGATATCGACGGCACCGGCCTCGATATCAACGCCATAAATGTTGTTCTGAATGATATCTGCTTTGGATGGATTCTGCTCTCCAAGCGCTTCGCGGCACTTCTTTAGTTCCTGTAAAAGCCCCATCGGGAATGCGCCCGAACCAATGGCTGGATCGCAAATCTTGACCGCAATGAGCTTGTTCAGCAGTTCATCCTTGCATTCGTCGGTATTCAAAACTTCTGCATTTTCAAAATTGTGATTCTCGACAAAATGGCGCAAGGCTGCCGCATCGTATCGATTGTCTTTGTTCAGATAGGCAATCAGGCTTTCCTTGCACATATAGGAGACGATTTCTTTTCGGGTGTAATAGGCTCCCTTTTTTTTGTTGTCTTCGAGCAGGTTTTCAAAAATGCGTCCCAACATTTCGGGGTCGACGCCGATTTCGGCATCATCTGCGTCGTTTTCGTCGATGGTAAAGTTATATCTGTCGAAAAACTCAAAGAGGTATTTGAAATAATCGGCAGGAAACTTCGATTTGGGCGGGTCGATGTTTTCATCTCGTTCGAACAGGCCGCCATTCAGATAGGGAATGCGAACCTCACCAATTGCCTCGACACGGGTATCATAGACATCGCGAGGTCGCGGTGCATTGAGACAATTGAAGAATAGCGGTTCAAGGATGCCATCCAAATAATCGTCCTTTTGTGCCTCGCTCGCGTTTTTGAACAAATTCTGCATAAAGCGCGGATCGCCATTTTCCCATTTGTCGCTGTCTGCCGGGCATCCCATCCACCCTTTCCTTTGGAGGAAGAACAAGAACACGATGCGTCCAAATAGTTTTTTCACGTAATCACGAATGATTTTGTCATCGCAGCTCTTAAAGTAATCTCCAAACGCGTCTGGATTGTTTTTATTGGCAATGACATAGCTCGTAAAAAGCAAATACCATTGGACGTATCCAAACTTGTTGCGAGTTTTTTCTTTTTTATATTTGTTTTCCCAATGCGCGAAATCTTTGGATTTCTCTTCTTTGCCCAGGCCATTTTTTTTACCAATAGTTCCATCAAAGAAGGAGTCCGACATCGGCTCGACTGCGAACGCCTCTTCGACATCTTTGGGGATTAAAACATTCTTCTTTGTTGCCTCGGTAAAAAGCTTTTCAAATCGTTCGATTGCCGTGCGTGCAGGCTGTCCGGCTCTGAACAAATAAGTAAATCGCTTGGGATTAGAGAATTCATCATCTTTTTTTCGATAAATATACGAAAACCGCCATGTTCTGTTTTCTGGGTTTTCATAACGGAAAACGACAAAAGCCCTAAGCCAAGAATTGCTTCTCATCCAAATGCGAATGAAGTGCATTAGCGATTGGCGCGATCGGCGCAAATCCGCTTCTTTTCCTTCGGAGTCTTTGCCTAAAATGACTTCAAACAAATACGTTTTGGATACCAAATTGGCATACCCCCACTGAATGATGCTGGTAATGCCAATTTTTTTAGCACGGGAAAGTAAATCTTGTTTATTATTGAAAGAATCTTGTTTTTTTTCGTGATATTTTTCACCTGGAAACATTTTTATCATCACTTGGTTGATGAATTTTTCCATTCCTGCAAAGTCATTTTCAAACAGTGTCTTTAATGTCGATTCATTCGTCATGGCGTTTTCTCCCAAAATGTTTCAAATTTATCGTTTTGGGGGCAAGCATTTCCTCGGCGCGGCTGATCACGCCGATAACACGCTACTTCCCCCGCTGCACTTATCGTGATTCTTCCTTGTTGAACGATGTATCAGAGCTACACTCGTCTGTTGACTGAATGAGTTCAATGATGATGGGGA
>JAZODZ010000538.1:0-13190 GCA_045597285.1 Myxococcota bacterium | reverse complement strand
CGAAGATTTTTTGCCCAGATATCGTCTAAATTGTTCCTGTTCATCTTTGATCAATGCCGGATTATCAAGCAATGTCTTTAAATGCGCCTGACATGCGTCATACAGGGATTTTTTCAGCATCTCCAGGACGGATTCTATCGTATCCCCCGACACGTCCTTGAACGACAACGAAATAACCGGATACTGCCCAATATGCTTGAGCACCTCCTCGCCGGCATCCATGACCTTGAGCCCCTCAAAATAGCGGCGATTGTCAACGGGCTTGCCATCGTCATCCAATCGATACTCAAAAAACGTCTCCAGTGTGCGAAGCATCAGGGTCTTGCCAAAACGGCGAGGACGGGTCACGACACAAATTTTGTCCCCCTTGCTGACAAGATATGGAATAAAGCCAGTCTTATCCACATAATACATGCCCTCATCTTTAAACGCATAAAAGCTTTCGCTCTGTGATCTAAATGGCTTCAGCTTATCCTGTTCCATCGCAACCTTCCGCATTGTCTTGACCATGGGGGACTCCCCACTGTCATTCGTTCCCCACCATAACTCGCCTATCCCCAATTGGCGAGATTTTTGTATGGGACCCGTGTCACGCCATTTGCACATTTATAGAAAATAGAAATGTCGACGTACCAATAGGCAAGGGAGAAATGAGGGCGTTTCAAATTGTGTTTAGATTTGAAATGCGAATCAGGACAATCACGGCAACTTCGTGATTGCGAAAAACAATCTCACGATTGCGATAATCAGGGCAATCACGAAACTAATCCGAAAAGGTCTCAGCAAAGTTTAAACACTTTTCGACACGTCCTCTTCCAAGACAGCCCAGATCCTTCAATTTTTCCATATACTGCCTCATATGCAGCTAGGGTTCTGTGTCTTCATCGTTGATTGTTTTTCTACTATTTTTCTAAAAAATGCAAGATGCGATGGGGTGATTATCATCCTATCAGTTTAATCATTTCATCCGCCACGGCACGACCGGACGCAATGGCCTCGACTATCGTCGAACCGCCGGTTTTACAGTCCCCAGCATATAAAATATTGCTGATGTCGGTGACTTTTTCATCGGCGCGGCTCCCGATGGCCCGAATGATGAGCTTGAAATACGGGAGCGATATGACGGAACCGTCAAGCGGCTGCCATTTTCCGCCAACGCAAACATTCCTGCGAATTTGAAGGGATTTGAACTCACCGTGTTCTTCGATAGACACGGGGCTTGTCATGCCATTGAGATTAATGCCTGCGTCGAGTAGCTCGAGATATTCTTTTTTGGAAATGCGCATATCGGCGAGCCTTCGGCGAACGAACATTTCGACTGAACACGAGCCAAGGCGAGCGGCGGTGAATGCGCAGTCTGCGGCGACATTGCCTCCGCCAATGACGGCTACGGGGCCATCCGTTTTATATTTTTCCGGATTATACAGATAATCCATATACGAGACGCTCGCTTCCTCGCCTGGAATGCGTAGAGCGGTGCAATGCGGCTCACCAGTGGCAACGATGACGCCATCGACGGAATTGGCGAGTACTTTGACATCATCGACATGGGCATTGAGGAAGAGATGGATGCGGTCTGAATCGATAAAACGCCAGTCCCGTTCTATGACTTCATGCGGAAGGCGTTCCGGCGGAATCATGTTCAATGCGCCGCCGATTTGATGCCGTGATTCGTAGATATCGACGACAAATCCGGCATGGACAAGCCTTGCGGCGGCGGCCATGCCAGCCGGCCCCGCACCGACAATCGCTATTTTTTTGCCATTGGGAGCACCGATCACCTTGTCATCGGTTTCGTTTCGGTAAGAGTTCAGGATCGTCGCCTGGACGCGAGGAATGTTGATTGGAAAATCGATATGGCAACGCGTGCAGGCTTTCATGCAGAACTTATCGGGACAGATGAGCCCGCATGTCATGCCCATGGGATTGTTTCTGACGATGGCATGAACGGCTTGCTGCCATTCCCCTTCTTTGGCATGACGGATAAATTCCTGCGGATTGCAACTGACCGGGCAGGCAGTCATGCAAGGCTGAGTTTTGCAATTCAGACAACGGTTTAACTCGGCCTGAAGCTGAAGCTTTGTCAGAAAAAGTGCCATAATATTGCCCCCAATGAGAATTTTGCTTGCCACAAAAGCCGCTCATTCATAAATTGCGCAACTTTTGCGCCGACCTAGAGTGATAGCACGCGCAAGATAATAAAGCACAACAATATACCAATCCGGATAAAATTTATGTCACAGGACAAACCGAACCCAAGCCATCCAACGGTCGCAACAGATGGCGGCATGCAGCCTCCGAGGCGAAAGAACAAGCGTCCGCCGAGGTTCGAACACGAGAAGAATCGCCACAATCCTGTCGAAAAAGCGACTGCCGAACGCGAAAAAACGCAGGCACCTGCCGGCAAACCCAAATCGGAACGTGGCCGTCGCGAACCCGAACGCCGTGAACCCGAACGTCGCAAGGGCACGCAAAATCCCCGCGAACTCGTCGTCGAAACGTTGATGCGGATTGAAGAAGGCGGCTATTCGAACATCGTATGGGATATTGCGCTGAAGCGAAGCGACCTCTCGTCGCTGGATAAAATGCTCGCGACGCGGATTTTTTACGGCACGCTGTCGAATATGCGGCTCATCGATTCTCTTTGGGCCTCGATCGAACCCGAAATGCTCAAGCGAGCCGATGCCGTCGTCAAAATGACGCTTCGGAGTGCGATGTACCAGCTCGTGTTTTTGGATCGCGTACCGGCATACTCGATCGTGTCGACGAGCGTGGATCTGGTCAAAAGACTGAGGAATCGTGCGGCAAGCGGGTATTGCAACGCGCTTTTGAGAAAAGCCGTGGCCCGTCAGGAATCCCCGAGAGGCTTGAAATTCGAGCCGACAGGAAACCGGCTGAATGATTTTGCCATTCAATACAGCCTGAATGACGATCTCGCAAAGCTTCTTCTCGATGAATTCGGGGAGGATGCCGATGTCATTGCACAGAGCATGCTTTCGGTGCCGAGGATGATGCTTCGAATCAATGAATCGCGCACGACACTCGAAAAGTTCATGTCGATGAAGAACATCAACGTCGAGCGTTCGGCGTTGCTTCCAGAGACTTCCTGTGCGGTTCAGGCACGGCAAGATATGCTCGATGATGCCCTTGAACAGGGCTATGTCTGTGTTCAGGACGAAGCCGCACAGCTCGCGGTTTGTGCCTTGGGCAATCCCGAAACATGGGGTGTTGGGCAGAAAGAAGTCCACATCTGGGATGCCTGTGCCGGCCAGGGGGGCAAATCTATCCACATTCTGGACGAGATTGCGACGAGTGACAAATCGCGCAAATACACGCTTTTAAGCACCGATTTATATGCGAACAAGCTCAGTCGTCTGAAGGACTATCAGCAGAAATTCTTTTCGGAGCAGCACTTGATCACGCGTGAGCGAGATTTGACCCAGCCCGGGAGCGTCCCCCTGGCACCGTTTGATGTCATTCTCGTCGATGCGCCGTGTTCCGGGCTGGGCGTCCTGCGGCGTCATCCCGAAGTCAAACTGACGCGTACCGCAGAAGATATCCAATCGCTGGTATCCCTTCAGAAAGAGATTCTGGACAACGTTTGCCGCCATCTACGCGTCGGTGGCATTCTCGTGTATGCCGTCTGCACGATCACGAAGGAAGAATGCGAACAGCAGGTCGAAAAGTTTTTACAGGCACATCCGAATTTTGATGCAGACACGTTGCCCGCGCCTTGTACCGCGAACCACGAACCCGCCTCGCAAATTCGCTTCATGCCTCATATCGATGGGTGTGATGGATTTTTCATCGCACGCTTTGTCAGAAAAACGTAATTGGAGTACAAAAAGTTAAGCGGCACATCGATATGCCGCAATAAACAACGAAAGGAGAATTCACAAGTATGTTAGACGTCAAATACGTCCTCGCCAATTTGGATAAGGTTATCGAAGGTCTAAAATTCCGCAGCGTGAAAGTCGATTTTGAGACGATCCGCGCATTGAGCAATGAACGGAAAGCGAAATGCCAGCGCTATGATCAGCTTCGATTTGAACAGCGTCAGGCAAGCGATCAGATGCGCACCCTGAACAAGGAGCAGGCAGCAGAGCTCCGTAACCAACTCAAAGCCATGAGTACAGAACTCAAGGCGATCGACGCTCGCCGTGCCGAGATCGATGAAGAGCTGGCCAAGCTGATGCTTTATATTCCGAATATTCCGGCTGACGACGTGCCTCAGGCCGCCGATGAAGAAGGCAATGTCGAAGTCCGTCGCTGGGGAACGCCGCGCGAATTCAGCTTCACGCCAAAAGATCACGCCGATCTGGGCGAAGCGCTCGGCATCCTCGATTTCGAGCGCGGGACAAAGGTTTCCGGTTCAAGATTCACATTTATGAAAGGCCAGGCCGCAAGACTTGAACTGGCGTTGATTCAGTTCATGCTGGACTGCCATTCCGAGCGCGGCTATGAGCTCGTGATACCGCCCTATATCGTGAACCGCGCATCCATGACCGGAACTGGTCAGCTTCCGAAATTTGAAGAAGACGCATACAAGACGAACGAAGACATGTTCCTCATTCCGACTGCAGAAGTCCCGGTGACGAATCTGCATCGTGATGAACTGCTTTCGCCCGACCAACTGCCGATAAAATATGCCGCTTACAGCGCATGCTTCCGCCTTGAGGCCGGAAGTTACGGACGAGACACGAAGGGCATTATCCGCCAGCATCAGTTCGACAAGGTCGAGCTCGTCAAGTTTTCAAAACCGGAAGACAGCGAAGCGGAACACCAGTCGCTCGTAAACGATGCCGAAGAGATTTTGAAACGTCTGGAACTTCCGTACCGCGTGATGGTTCTGTCGGCTGGCGACATGGGATTTTCGGCCCGCAAATGCTATGACCTCGAAGTCTGGTTGCCTTCACAGAACTGCTATCGCGAAATTTCGAGCTGCTCGAATTTCGGCGATTTCCAGGCTCGCCGTGCAAATATCCGCTATCGTACACCGGATGCGAAAGAAAAGACGGCGTTTGTCCACACGCTGAACGGTTCCGGGCTTGCCGTGGGCCGCACGCTCGTGGCGATTCTCGAGAACTACCAGGAAGAAGACGGCAGAATCCGCATCCCGGAAGCACTCAAACCTTACATGAAATGTGACTATATCGGATAATCCGATTTCCGAGATAATCATGGCAAAGAAAAAGCAGAAAACAACGAACGATCCGATTCAGCTGGACATGTCGAAAGGCTTTTCGACGGGGGCATTTTCAAGCCTGAAAGCACTCCAGGACATACGCAAATCGGAAGAGGAAGAAGAGAAAGCCGCTGCAGCCAGGCGCGAGGCCGAGGCCCGCGCCCGGCTGGAGGCGCAGAAAGCGCAGCTTCGCGATTTTCGTTTTACCGAAGAAGATCTGAACGACACATCCGACATGACCGATGCCGAAATCTTTGAGGCGTCGATGCGAGGCATGGACAAAGGCGTCGATATCTATCAGTCGAAATTCAACGTCAAAGAAAAGCCCAGGCCCAAAATGACGGATGCGCAGACAGATCACCTGACCATGAGCGATTCCGAAAGAGAATTCGCACTGTTCACGCAGGAAATGGCCATATCTTCGGTACAGCGCCTGGCACCGCCCCCAAAGCCCAAACAAAAAGTCCGCAACAAGGGGAAGTACACTCAGCAGGCGAAAGCCCTGGAAACACTCAATCCCGTATCGGTCGTTCCTGCGCCTGTCTCTCAGGAACCGGGCATGAAAACGGAGTTTATCGAACCCAGTGTCACGGTGACTCAGGTCGAAAAGGGCGACAACATCATCGAACGGCCAGACATGGACGATGCGATGACAGCGTCACAGAAGCAGCTTCTTCGCGATGTCCGTCGCTATGAATCGCGTTACGGCATCGTGATCACGCTAAAACTCAGAGGAATGACACTGAATGCCGCGATGTCACGGCTCGATGAGTTTATCACGTCGTGCATTCACGAAAAGAAAGCATACGCCCTCGTGGTTTGCGGAAAAGGCCTCGGAAGTGCCGGAGAACCCGTCATAAAGAATCGCACAGTTGAGTATTTGCGTTCGGACAAGCGTGTGATTGAATACGCCCCCGTTCTGAACAACGACGGCGATTTTGGTTCAATTTATCTCTCATTTAGAAAGCTTTAAACATTTAGCCCACGCATTGCATCAATCGCGCAATGCGTGACTTTATAAAACAGGAACATTTATGAGTCAGAAAGACCTGATTAATGCCATTCTGAGTTCCGATGAAGGCGTGCTCAACGATGTTGCGGAAACGAGCAAGGATCTCGAAGCGGCGACATTCAAAGATGCACAAATCAGCGGCATACGCATTCGCGGCATCGACAGCAGCAATACGGAATGGGAAGCGTGTACTTTTACGGGCGTCACGTTTGACGGCCTGAATCTTCAGGGAGCCTTCTTTAACGGCTGCACCTTCCAGGATTGTACGTTTTCGAAAGCCAACCTTTCGGAAGCGTCGTTTGACGGATGTGTCTGGAACCGTTCAAAACTGATTTCGGCGAGCAATCTCGAAGCGTGCGAAATCACGAACTGTCAGTTCAAGAATTGTGTGCTCGAGAATTTGAGTTTTGTCGATGCCACGCTCGAATCACTGACGATTTCGGCCGGTAGTTTCAAGCAAATCAGCGGCAGTGCAGAATTGAAATCGGTTGCGCTCAGGAACGTGGAAATCGCCGATGTGGACACTTCCGACATGACACTGAGCAACTGTATTGCGAGCGAATGCACGAGCATTCCCAGGGGATTCAGAGCAAGCGAGGGAAAGCGTCGCAGAGTTTGAGCGAGACGCGCAACGGACAAGGAGGCTGCGCCGTATGTCAATAGGCGCAGCGATGTGCGGCGTATCGACGCAAGTCGATAGCCGCATCCCCAAAATTTCATCAGAGACATAGCAGAATCATCAGCTGAACGGCCCAATCCTCATCATTAGACTGTCATGCACCAATTGAGATTTCCTAATGTTTTAGCCATCTTTGCTCTAGCTGCCATGGCAGTTTTTGCGGGATGCAGCACAAGCGTGAAAGAGGTTCCCAGCATTCCCGCACGCAACAGGAATTTCCAGTTTGAACAGAATTATATCGACGCGAATCATATTTATTATGCGCCCAAGGGGCTCTTCATCACGAACATTCGCAAAGAAGAGTTTCCCGAAAACAGTTGGATTCGTCTGACGCCAGGCGAACAATGGCCTTCATACGAGTCTCGCCCAACGGTATTGACGGGACGTATCGCAGAACGCAAAAAAGATTATGCGCGAATCGAGATCCTCGAGTTTGCCCGAACAATTTCGAGTAACTATCACCTCAAAGCAGAAACGTATCCTCCGCAAATGGATATCGCGCAGACGCTTCACTCGATTGGCAAACTCATCGCATTTCCATCGGGTACGAATGATGGAAAATCGGTTCTAACGACGCTTTCGCAAGACGCCCTGGTCACGGGACGCGAGTTGTACGGAGCACTCGATGCCGATGGTGCCACAGCGGGACGAAGGTTTGGATCTGCCGTGACTGCCCTCATGTCGGTTCCTGCCGAAGAAATCGGACATGATGCCGTTCGTTTGAAAAAAGTTGCAGGCGAACTCCCAAAAAATCCCATATTTGTCCTGCTCGATGCCCCGCTTATCCCGGCATATCGCGTACAGCTTCGCATCGCCGATATATCTGAAAGAAATCAAATCACCAAGAAACTGCAAGCGTTGTTAAAACAAGGTATTCCGGGCACAGAATACATCGATATATCGAACGAAAAGCCTGCAACTGAAGTCGATGACGCGATAAAGCAACTGGGAGGAATACAAACCAAAACGCTTGAAGTCGTTTTGACCTCGCATAACCGCAAGCCTGTGATTGTCGATCAGGCTTATCGCGTGGAAGATTCTCCCTATACAGTCATTCTGGATGACAGCGATCCCGAAACGACAGCCGTCGCAATGATCGCGAGAGCCCTTGAGATGCTTGGATATCCAGCATCCGAAGCGTGGCTGTTGGAGCAGGCATATCACAAGGCCGACTCGATAAAAAGGAAAGCCGAACTCGTTCCAGCGCTCGCGAGTGCCTGGCATCTGCTTGAACGGGACGACTGGGCACTTGAATTGGGACTTGAACAGCTCACACTGGCCGATGTCGCCTCGAAGTCCGAAAGACAAATAGCCCTTACCGCAGCAGCTGCGGCCTTTAGCAGCTGTGCAAGAAGCGCCGAATTCCAATCCATTTTTGAAGAAGTTCACGCCAATCACGCCTCTCTTCCATCCGCCTGGCAAAAAACATTTGCATACGCAGCCATTCAATCCCATGCAAATAACTCGATTACATCGCAACAACTTCCCAAATGGCGCGAGTACGTGATGGAATCGAGGAAAGACTGGAACGAATTCGATGCCATCTTTGAATGCCTGATGGCAGGAGACGAAGAGTATTGCGAAGAATCTCTCGATGAATCGACGACCGAACTCGGAAGAATATGGTTTAATACGCAACTGACCATTGCCAAGGGCAATATTTCTCAGATTTTGAATTATTCCGCGCCCTTGGACAGCGTGGGTGCTCCTAATCTGAACAAACATCTTTGGCTCGGATTGATTTCGGCGGGGTTAAAGGGCGATGCCGAATTTGCAGCTCTGTTAAGTGCGGCCCATTATGCCCGTATGTCCCAGCAGACTCGCACTTATATACATTTGATGGAAGACCATTTGCTTAACAGCTCGGTCATCAAGGATTTTTCGCCATATTCAGAGGCGGTTTCGGTGTGGAAAGCACTTGACAGACGATATGAGCTTGCGAGTTTTAGCATTATTAAAGCGGAAAGCTCTCCAGTTGGCGAATCGATTGAACTCAAAACGTTTGCCGCCGAGCTGATGCTATCGACCGGAAATGCAGAATTATTGGGCAGAATATACAAGAAACTGGCTTCGGACTACGACAGCTTAGGCCAGAAAGAAAAGTCCGAATACTATCGCCAGCGTGCTATCGATTTTTCGAACGGAACGGAATACCATCCCTATGGAGCCCAATGAGACTGAATGAATTAACGGATGCCTCTGCGAGAGCGGAGGCGTTGCGCATTTATAATATTATTATCGCTCGTCATCGTCAGGAAATGTCGTGGCTAGGCCAAACGCCCATGGAGAAGCAGAATTTGAGCGAAGATTCAGCTTTTATGAATGGCATGTTGGCGTTATTTCGTCATGCTCGTGGCGAAGCAGTGCCGGCACCTATTGTCATGGATTTTACCGCTGACCTGCTTAAGCTGATGTTCTGTGGCCTGGCAAACAACACGATGGCACTTCCACCTTTCAAGCGTATGGAAGACAAGCCCTGGGCGATTGCATGGCGTCTTTCCGAGCTTCGCCTTGGGCTGGAAGGCGAAATCGAGATGGACGTGCCGCAGCTCAGCCACCTGCTCGGAGAATCGCCCAAAGTCATTCGCGAACGGCTTGAAGAACGCGGGATTTCGTCTTCCGATGCCGTGCCGCCAGTGTTCCTCGAGGAGATTTACGAAGCCATCAAGCAAAGTTCAAATACGATGCAACGCCAATGACCTTGGGCGCATTTGGGCATACACCAGGCCGTCGCCGCGCGTATGCAATAGCGCGGCGGGCACGCCGTATGTCAATAGGCGTGCCGACAAAAGAACAATGGGAGCAAGCCAGAACATTTGCCCAACAAGATAAATTGTGTTACATTTTCAATGATTTTGCCGGTTTTGGGGCAACACTGACGTTCCATTGAAAAGGAAAAACAAATGAAAAAAATCCTCGTCATAGATGACAGCAAAACAATCCGCACGCTGTGTGAATGGATGTTCCAAGGGTTAGAAGACACGCTTTTGACAGCCGATTCAGGGACGTCCGCCCGAAATATCATCAATCAGCAATCTCCGGATGTCGTGATTGTAGACTATACGCTTCCCGACATGGATCCCTACGTCTTCATCTCGACGATTAAAGACCGTGCGAAAGTCATTATGCTTGGCGGTACTTATGCACCTTTTGATGCGAACAAAGCTCTTTCACACGGTGCCGTCGTAACCCTGATGAAACCGTTCAAAAGCGCGGATTTCTTCAAGGCAATCGAGGATGCCATGACCGCGACGCCAGCCAAGGCGGAAGAACCCGTGGTTGCGCCGATAGCACCAGCTCCGAGCTATTCGACGACGCCGATTCCGACAAACGCTGCCGCCAAAACCGAATCGACATCTCAAACCAAGTCTTCGCAGACAAATTCTTCGAGCGTGGCACCGTTCACCCAGCAACCCTCTTTGGCATCCGCCAAAGATTTCGCGCCAATCGATCAGCACGTCGGTCCGGCACCGATCAAACGCTTCACGTTCCCCGGCACCGAAAGCGGCTCAAAAGCCGACGAATCTCAGAATCCTGCTACACAGTCTGAAACCAAAGCTGAACCGCTCGCCTCAACAGACGACCAGGAAATCCGCGAACCCAAAGCTTCCGAACAGGCTGCACCGCAAATCGATCCCGAACTCATCCGCACGGAAGTCATTGCAGCTGTCAAAACTTTGCTTCCCGCCATCGTCAATACTTATCTGAAAAAGCTCATTCAGCTCGAAGTCAAACCACAGCTCCAAAAATGGGTCGATACGCGTGTTGCCTCATTGATTAGCAAAATGAACGAACACGATAACGATTAATCCTTTTTAATCCCGCCAGTTTGGCGGGATTTTTTTTGATATGCACAACGTATTAATCGCCCTTGGCGGCAATGAAGGCGATGTCGTTTCGACATTTGAACGCGCATGTATTCTTTTAAGCTGCGATATCATGAACCTTCGCAAGAGTTCGCTTTATCGCACGGCTCCGGTTTGTGACAAGCCAGGGGCCATCGAACCAGCAGAAAAAGCCCCCGATTATTGGAATGCCGCGATATGTGGCCAGACATTTTATTCGCCTCACGACCTTCTCGAACGGCTTTTGTCGATTGAGGCGCATCTCGGCCGAAAACGCCCTGCCCCCGAATGCAGTCCGCGCCCTATCGATCTCGATCTGCTGCTGTACGACGACATGGTTGTATGCCCCAAATGCCCGTCAGAACTCACTTTACCACATCCCCGGATGCACACGCGGCTATTCGTGATGGATCCCGCATGCGATGTCGCCGCTGACTGGATCCACCCCGTTCTGAACAAAACACTCGCCATGATCCGCGATGAACTCCACAAGGCACAAACTGCATAAGCAAAGCAACGATTCGGTTTCCAATCGCGTGGGCAAGTGTAGGCAATCGATTATCGCGGGATATCGACCGTCTTTTTCTTTCTGACTGAATTCAGCTCGGGATGCGCGATCATATCGCGTTCAATCGTCGCTTTTTCAATGGCAGTCAGCTGTGCGTCGAGTGCTTCCCACGTCGAAAGGAGTTCATCGAAGGAAACCGGGGGCTTTTTGCGGGCATCGATAAACCGCGCATAATCCAGCGTCAGGTCAAAAAATCTGTCCTGCAGTTTGAGCAGGGCTTCGAGGGTTTCGGACATGACGCGCTGTTTTGCAGGTTTTCCCATTTTGGTAATATTGTTGTCGAAAGCCGCGACACTTTTGAGAAAACTCGCATAAGTGCCGTTCTGTTCGGCATAAAGCGTCCATATCCGTTGCCAGGACTTCATTTTTTTCCAGCTCAAATCGGCGTTTGAAGTTTCGGCAAACCAGGCATAAATCTCGGCAAGCCTCTGCACGAGGCGGCTCAGATGAAGCTGGCAGAGCTTGACGACGACGAGCGTGTGCCCGAGCGTCCGTTCGTCCGTCGGGCTTTGCCGCCACGTCACAATCCAGGCATTCTTGCGCGGAGAATTGGCCAGCTCGGCTTCGGGAAAGCTCTGGCATCCGCCCTGTTTACAAAGCCGGAGAAGCTCGTCCCGAATCGAAACCATGTGCGCCTCGAGTTCAGAAATTGCCAGAAGGCTCTTCTCGCCTTCGTCGATTCGCGCCGGGGAATGAAGTGTTTCGAGAACGGTAGAAATATAGGCCTGGCGAGCTTTCCCGTTTTTAAGCGGCTGCTCTGGCTCGGCTTCGGTTCTGGCGGAAAGGGTTGCCAGTTCAGATTTCATCTCGCGATATAGCGAGTTCCAGGTTTCGGCACTTTCGACAGCGGGCATCGAATGATGATGAATCGGGTCGATGAAATCGGGCAAGCCCTGCCAAATCACATTGCTCGTCTCGTCCCATGCGGCGAGAAGCAGATCTTCACTTCGCGCCAGTTTTGATTTCTGTGTTTCAATCTGAGCAATAAACGCCTCGATTTCACCGCACAAATAATCGTGATTCACCGAGGCATAATCCGGCGATTTGAGCCGCGCATGGGTCTGTCGTGCCTTGTCCAGGGCCTGCGACAAATTCCACTGCATGGCAATCACGTGGCTGTAAAGGTCCGATATGATGCGAATTCGCTTCAAATTCTGACCGATACACGGCCATGCCACGAGCGCATACGGCGGCGCAAAACTGCGCTCGAGCGTCTGATAACTCGTTGCAAGAACCTTATAGGCCCGCACCACGGCATCGAATTCATCCATCCACTCGGTCATGGAATCTATGACGGGGCTTGCCGAACTTTGCAGATACGACCAGCGTTCGCTTTTCTCGACCGTCTGGCTCCAAACCTCGAACTGGTTCCGAGCATAGAAATAAATCGATTCGGGATGCGTCGTTCTGGCCGCACGGAAATGAAAATCGCCTGGCATCCATGTGCCTTCCGGGGCCGGATGATTCTCGCGCATGGCCTGAATCTGAAGCTGCATCGTCCGCATGGGCTGGCGAATGGCTGGATCGGCATTCTTCGTGTTGCTGAACATTTGCAAAAAATTGCGGATAGATGTCGAAACACCTCGCGAAGCCATCTCAAGACGCCCCATGCGCCAAAGCACATTCCTGTGTGCCTGAAGCGTCAGCTGAATCTGCGCCCGTTGCTGAAGGCTAAAGACCGAACCCGGGGGATCGCAAGCCTCGACGGATCCGATTTGAACACTCGTCATGACCATGCCTTCGCGCCGTTCCGCCTGGCTCTGTTCCATATACTGAACCATCTGCTTCCAGACTTCGCGATCATCGCGCTGCAGCTTTGTTTCAAGCGCTTCCGGCACGGTTATCTGATAGCGAAGCGCATCCCCGATAATTGCCCAGTCCTTTTCACTCCAAGCCTTTGA